>JAHDBX010000072.1:0-5256 GCA_020630145.1 Gammaproteobacteria bacterium
TTAACTGAAGGTTTATCTGCAAAGCAAAGCGATAATGATTTTGACAAGGTATTAAACGCGTCTATTGAAGAGATTTATCAAGCTTCCATCAGTTAAATAAACGCAGTTACAAAAAAAGCCCCTGTAACGAAGGTTGCAGGGGCTTTTTTACATGTATTGGTTTACGCCAATGCTGTTTTTAAGCGTTCAAGAGCATCTTCTAATATGCTATCAGCGGTAGCAAAAGACAAGCGCATATGATCTTGTAAGCCAAATGCTGAGCCTGGAACAATGGCTAGGCCAACTTTATCAATTAAATAAGAGGCTAGTTCAAGGTCATTATCAACGCCATCTAGCTTTTCTATAGCGCCTTTAAAGCTTGGGAATAAGTAAAAGGTGCCGTCACCCGCTATGCATTCAATACCATCAATCGCATTTAAACCTTTTAACAACAAGTCATGTCTGCGTTTAAAAGCGCTTAGCATTTCGCTAATACAGTCATTACCGCCAACCAAGGCAGCTTCAGCGGCAAATTGTGAAATAGACGCAGGGTTAGATGTACTTTGAGACTGTACTTTCTTCATTGCCTTAATCAGTTCTGCTGGCCCAGCGGCATAGCCAATACGCCAACCGGTCATTGCATAGGCTTTTGATACGCCATTTAATACAACGGTTTGGTCATACAACTCTGGACAAGAATTAACAATATTACAGAAAGGTTCGTCAGCCCACATGATGTGTTCATACATGTCATCGGTGGCTACTATAATGTTAGGGTGTTTCTTTAGTACTTCACCTAAAGCAGCAAGTTCAGCTTTAGTATAAGCAGTACCAGCAGGGTTTGATGGGCTGTTAATGACAAAAAGCTTGGTTTTCGGTGTAATAGCTGATTCTAGTTGCTCTGCTGTAATTTTAAAGCGTTGATCTTGGTTACCTTCAATAATAACAGGAACAGCATCGGCAAGTAAGCACATGTCAGGGTAAGATACCCAATAAGGCGCAGGGATAATTACTTCATCGCCGGGGTTTAATAAAGCTTGTGCTAAGTTGAAGAAGCTTTGTTTGCCGCCAACAGAAACGAGTATTTGGTTGGCTTTGTAGCTCAAATCGTTGTCATTCTGAAACTTATCAATAATGGCCTGTTTAAGTGATGCAGTGCCATCAACAGCTGTGTACTTAGTTTGACCAGCATTAATGCTGCTAATCGCAGCGAGTTTGATGTGCGCAGGCGTATCAAAGTCAGGTTCGCCTGCACCCAGGCCAATAATATCTTTGCCTTCAGCTTTTAATTCAGCAACTAAACCAGTTAACGCAACAGTAGGCGATGGTTGGACTTTATTTACACGATCAGACAACTTAATAGACAAAATTAGACCCCAAAAAATATGTAATGAATAATATAAAGGTTTCTTAAGGCTAGAAGCCAAAAGACTCACCTGTAGTCGTGACTACTTAAATTGTAGATAGCCACATATGAAAAGCACGTATAATACTGCATTATTTTGAAAATTTCAGTGAAAAAACTGAATATATAACTTTTATTATATGGATAAAACTTTTCGTTTAAAAACAGAGTATAAACCAGCTGGTGATCAGCCAGTAGCAATCAAAGAATTAGTTGATGGTCTTGATTCTGGTTTAGCTTCTCAGACCTTACTTGGTGTAACCGGCTCTGGTAAAACCTTCACTATGGCCAATGTTATTCAGGAGACTCAGCGGCCTGCAATGATAATGGCGCCCAATAAAACCTTGGCAGCGCAGTTATATGGTGAAATGAAAACATTTTTCCCTGAAAACTCGGTGGAATACTTTGTTTCTTACTATGACTACTATCAGCCTGAAGCTTATGTGCCGTCGTCAGATACCTTTATTGAAAAAGACTCTTCGCTAAATGAACACATAGAGCAAATGCGTTTATCTGCAACGAAAGCATTAATGGAACGTAAAGATGTGATTGTGGTAGCAACGGTGTCAGCTATATATGGCTTAGGTGACCCTGAGGCATATTTTAGTATGGTTTTACATGTAGTACGAGGTGACCAACTTTCTCAGCGTACAATATTAAGGCGTTTAGCTGAAATGCAATATCAACGCAATGACATGGTTTTGGAACGTGGTAACTACCGTGTACGAGGTGAGGTGATTGATATATTTCCTGCTGACTCAGATCAAAATGCCATACGCATTGAACTCTTTGATGACGAGGTAGAGAATATTGCTATCTTTGATCCGTTGACTGGTGAAGTGCTAAAAAAATTGCCGCGTATTACGGTTTACCCCAAAACACAATATGTGACTCCTCGCGAAACCCTGTTGGAAATGATAGAAAAAGTTAAAGTTGAGTTAAAAGGCAGGGTAGAACATTTCCGTTCAGTAGATAAATTAGTAGAAGCGCAACGTATAGAACAACGCACCTTATTTGATATAGAAATGATACAAGAGCTTGGCTATTGTAGTGGCATTGAAAACTATTCCCGCTACCTTTCGGGTCGAGATCCAGGTAGTGCTCCACCTTGCTTGTTTGATTATTTACCAACCAATGCTTTATTGTTTTTAGATGAAAGTCATGTGACTGTACCGCAAATAGGCGCCATGTATAAAGGTGATCGTGCGCGCAAAGAAAACTTAGTGGGTTATGGTTTTCGTTTACTGTCAGCTTTAGATAATCGCCCATTAAAATTTGAAGAGTTCGAACGCTTAATGCCACAAAGTATATTTGTTTCAGCAACACCTTCGGTTTACGAAGCAGAGCATGCGGGAGCAGTCGTGGAACAGGTGGTAAGGCCAACAGGTTTAGTTGATCCAACTATTGAAGTAAGGCCTGTTGCTACACAAGTAGACGATGTCATGTCAGAGATTAATAAGCGTGCAAAAATTAATGAGCGTGTACTTGTCACCACCCTAACAAAAAAAATGTCAGAAGATTTAACAGAATACTTGTCAGAGCATGATGTACGAGTACGTTATTTGCACTCTGATATTGATACTGTTGAGCGTGTAGAAATCATTCGTGATTTACGCTTAGGTAAATTTGATGTTCTTGTTGGTATTAACTTACTAAGAGAAGGTTTGGATATGCCTGAAGTATCGCTTGTCGCGATACTCGATGCTGACAAAGAAGGCTTCTTACGTTCTGAACGTTCTTTGATACAAACAATTGGACGAGCTGCGCGTAATTTAAACGGTAAAGCTATACTTTATGGTGACAAAATAACGGGCTCAATGGAACGAGCTATAGCGGAAACAGAACGTCGCCGTCAAAAGCAGCTTGATCATAATGAAGAGCACGGTATTACACCAAAGAGCGTACAAAAATCAGTTGAAGATATATTAGAAGGAGCGTATACACCAGGCAAAGCTAAAGGGCGTAAAGTTGCCGATACACAAGGTGCTTATAATGCAGATGAACCAATGACCCCTGATCAAGCTGCGAAGAAAATAAAACAGTTAGAGAAGAAAATGCACCAGCATGCTAAAGACTTAGAGTTTGAAGAGGCTGCTCAAGTGCGGGATCAAATTAGTCAAATAAAAATGCATGTGTTATAAGTGATTGTTAAAAACTCAATGAGAGTACGTA
Source organism: Gammaproteobacteria bacterium (assembly GCA_020630145.1). Lineage (GTDB taxonomy): Bacteria > Pseudomonadota > Gammaproteobacteria > HTCC5015 > HTCC5015 > JAHDBX01. The sequence goes on from JAHDBX010000072.1 coordinate 3,557, forward strand.
AATGAAATTACAGTCAGCAAGCGTATTGCTTTTGTGCGTATTTTTAAGTGCTTGCGGTGGTAGTAAAAAAACACAAGAAGCCGAAGAAACACGCAGCTTTAAAATGGGTTTTACACCGTGGTTGTATGAGGCAAGTTTTGCTGCGCAAACATTGGTTTATGATGAAATACAAAACAATGGAGATATTGTTAGCCACCATTTAATGGGTGGTATACCATGGCAAGAGGCGTTTGATCAAACAGCTTACCCAACGGATGTTGAAAACGAAATTGCAACGCGCCTAAATAAAACGGTAGCGGGAAAATCGGTTTATTTATCAATAGATTCATTAAATGGTTTGCGCACTGAGTTAGCCCCTAATTGGGGAAGCACAGAAAACGAACCTCGAACTGGCGCTTGGGCAACGCGTGACTTTGACTCACCTGAAGTGATTACTGCCTATACTAATTTTGCTTTAGATATGATCGGGCGTTTTAACCCGGACTATTTTAATTATGCGGTTGAGATATCCGTACTGATGTTTGGCACGCCAGCTACATATGATAAGTTTGTGACTTTTTCTGCGGCTGTGTATACAAATATAAAAGCCGTTCATCCTAATTTGCCGATGTTAGTGTCGCTGTCATTAAAAACGCCTGATAATGCAGAAATGCAGAAGACAAAAGCAGATTTTGCACGTATTAAAGACTATGTCGATGTTGTAGGTATAAGTGTCTACCCCTATGCTTTTTATGATCATACTAATAAAGGTGATCCGGCTACTATGCCTACCGATTGGTTAAGTCAAATTTCTACACTTGCGCCGAATAAGCCTATAGCTATTACAGAAGTGGGGTGGGCTGCTGAAGATTTAGTGATACCGTCGTTCAGTATTAATGTGCCAGTTACGGCCGCTCAGCAAAATCAATTTTTAAATGAGCTATTTGAGCAGGCGACAAATCACAATGCTTTATTTGTCATATGGTTTTGTTTATATGATTATGACACTTTATGGAGCACGGTGTTGGCGAGTGGTGATATAGCTCGAATATGGCGAGATATAGGTTTTTATGATGGAAGCCTTAATCCTCGTGCTTCGTTTGATACTTGGCAGACCTGGTATAAAAGACCCTTAACAAATTAAAGCAAGAAAATTTAGTGTGAAAAGCGTATAGTCGCGCAATATATTAAAAAGGTGATTTCATGAAACTACTTATACGTAACCTTGCTCGAGATACGAAAGAAGCAGATTTAAAAGACTTGTTCGAAGGTTATGGTTCTGTTCAATACTGCACATTAGTTATGGATGAAAAAACAGGTAGCTCAAAGGGTTTTGGTTTTGTAGAAATGCCAAAAACGGGCGAAGCTAAAGCAGCAATGAAGGCAATTAATAACACAGATATAGATGGTAGTATTGTTAGAGTAAAGAAAGCTGAGCCGAAATTAAAGCCAGCTGAAAAAAATGACACATAGAACTAAGCAAGACCCTTTGCATGGTGTTACTTTAAAGGTATTGCTTGAAGAACTGGTTGAGAACTATGGGTGGCAATACTTAGGTGAGAAAATTAATATTAACTGTTTTAAACAAGATCCAAGTATTAACTCTAGTTTAAAGTTTTTACGTAAAACGCCATGGGCGCGTGAAAAAGTAGAGTATTTTTATTTACGTAATAAACAAAATTCTATCAAATATAAAGCTTGAGTAAATATCTTCTTAGCAT
>JAHDBX010000072.1:5266-7590 GCA_020630145.1 Gammaproteobacteria bacterium
ACCGCTAATCAGCCTAATTATGTTTCTTTATATTTGTCTGACATTTCCAAGCCAGTTTGTTTCATGGCTGCAATGCAGTTATCAAGTGACATAAAGTGTTCGCCGTTTTCTCGTATAGCGAGTGAGGCTGCTGCATAGGCTTTAATTGCACCAAAACCATTGCGTTCAATGCAGGGTACTTGTACTAAACCTTTTACTGGGTCGCATGTCATGCCAAGGTGGTGTTCTAGAGCAATCTCAGCCGCGTTTTCAATTTGTTGTGTGGTGCCGCCGCGTACAGCACATAAGCCAGCGGCTGCCATTGCTGCTGCTGAGCCTACTTCCCCTTGGCAACCCACTTCCGCACCAGATATAGAGCTGTTGTGTTTAATTAAGCCGCCTATAGCGCTAGCCGTTAAAAGAAAATTATTAAGCTGTTTTCTTGTGCCATTTTCATGTTTAATAAAGTAATAAAGCACGGCGGGTATCACACCTGCCGCACCATTAGTGGGTGCAGTCACAACCATATGTCCAGCAGCATTTTCTTCGTTAACAGCCATAGCATATGCGCATAGCCAATCATTAACATTGGCGTTTGGGTCATCAAGTAATTGTTGGTGTAATTTTTTTGCGCGCCTTTTAATATGTAAACCGCCGGGTAGAGTGCCTGCACTGTGTAAACCTGTTTCTATACAGTTTTGCATAGCAGACCAAATCGCATCTATGCCATTTTGTAGTGCTAATTCAGTTATGTATTGACATTCATTGACGTGTTTCATTTCATTAATGCTAAGGTTATGGTCTGCAGACATTCTTAACATGCTATCGGCAGAGTCAAAAGGGTAGGGGCAACTATCCATAGCTTGCATTTTAAGTGGGGCGTTAATGTGTTTAATATCTGCCAAGGTGCTAATAAAGCCACCGCCAATAGAGAAATACGTTTCCGTTAATAAAACATTCTTATCTTTATCTGCTAGTGTAAATATCATGCCATTGGGGTGTTCATTCAGTGCTTGGCCGCGGTCAAAGATGATATTGTCACTTGGTGAAAAAGCTATGCTTGTATTTGATAGCCGAGGTAAATTGGGTAAGCTGGTTTTTTGCCATAGTTCGTCAATTAAGTGATCTATATTTTTTAGCTGTGCTAAGTCTATAGCCGAATAACCGTGTAAGCCGAGTGTAACTGCTTTGTCGGTTGCGTGTCCTTTACCGGTAAAAGCTAAAGAGCCTTTAAGTTTGCAGGTTAGAGATAAGTGTTTGCTATCATTGTCAGTAAAGTTGTACTGTTCTACCTGCTTCATAAATAGCTTGGCGGCAACCATTGGGCCTACTGTATGTGAACTCGAAGGGCCGATGCCGATCTTGAAAAGCTCTAAAACACTAATAAACATTATATTTCTCTTACTGTCATTTCCTGTTTCTTGTAAGAGAGTATAGTTAGAAAATGATAATGTGTTTGCTTACTAATAAAGTAATTGTTTGTAGTTACCAGCCTCTGCCTGGTCGAGAAAAGCTTTCTATCATTTGATTAAAAACTTCTTTTTTATGTATGTCCTCTGGAATTGCTCGATGCAACAGCAGGAATAATATATTGATCTAATAACCTACTAGGGACTAAATAAGGGTTACTACTTTCGAGTTTGCTGGTAAAAACGACGACCATTTTGTATTTGGGTAATACAAAAATTAACTGGCCAGCATCACCTATAGAGGCATAATACCCATTGCTGTTTATCCACCACATATAGCCATGATCGTATTCGTCATTAACATTAATATGTTTTTGACTGGAAATGCTAACCCAGTCTTCAGGTATAATTTGTTTGTCTTCCCAACGTCCTTTATTTAGATAGAGCAAGCCGATTTTGGCTTTGTCTTTAGGTGTTAATGCCATATTCTTCCAGTCATCGTTCAGCCCATTTCTGTTTGAATGAGACTCAACTTGGTCTATGCCGAGAGGGGTGAAAAAATATTGCTTAGCGAAGTCTAAGGCACTTTGCTTTGTGTTCTTTTGTAAAATTGCAGATAATAAGTCTACGGCTGCGCTATGTTGGTCAACAGCTTCGCCTGGCTTTTGTTTGACTGGTGCATCTAGGGCAATAGGTGTAGGTTCAGCTGCAAAAAAACGCAATAGTGACTTACGTGTACGGTCCCATAAACTTAGCTCAGTGTCGTATATATCTAAGCTAGTGCTCATGGTGAGTAGGTCTTTAAGTGTCATATCACGTTTGTTTGTACTTAAGTTTGCTACGACACTGTTAGGGAAAAAATCTAATACCTTTTGACTTGTATTTTGCAAATAGCCTTTTTCTATGGCAATACCCGTTAAGCCCGATACGATACTG
>JAHDBX010000073.1 GCA_020630145.1 Gammaproteobacteria bacterium
GCCAACTCTCGCGTAATTCAAACAAAGAGTCGGCCAATAAAGTTGAAAATATCAATTTACCTTGTGGGCGCAAGGCTTGCTGCAAACCACTAAACAACTGCTGCAAATCATGCCCCCATTGCAAAGCTAAACTGGAGGTAATCAAATCAAAATAACCCGCCTCAAAAGGCAAAGCCATAAAGTCAGCTTGTACTTTTTGCAAATTATCGTGATCAGGAATGCTATCTAACATATTGCGCGAAATATCCAAGGCTGTTATCTGGCTATTTATATAGTGATGCAGCAATGGCGTCGTTACAAAGCCTGTACCTGCACCTATATCCAAAATACGATCACACGCATCAACGGGCTGATGATGCACACATAACTGCTCAACACCTGCCGCCACCTGCTTTTGCAATATCGCATGCCTATCATAGGTAGAAGCAGCTCGTTCAAAGGCCTGCTGTATCTTACTTTCTATATTAAGCATTAAACGGCGACGCCTCTAAAAAAGCGCTGAGTATACGCACCGTATCATCTGTGTGCGACACAAAAGGCGCATGCCCACAGCGTGATATGACATAAATATCAGCGTCTGGCCGTAAAACCACTAAATCTTGCCGCACAGCAGAGGGCACAAGCGTGTCATTTTTACCTAAAATAAATTGTATCGGACAAGCAAGCCCCCTGAGCTCCATACGTAAATCGGCCAACTGCAAAACAGCCAAACCATTAGCCAAGCCATGCTCACTCGCTAAACCACCCTGCTCCACCATAGCCATTACATTAGTCAGAATCGACTTTGCATTCAGCACACCCCGTACTTGCAACTCCATAAAATCGCGTACTACTTGGTCAATATCGTGCTGTAAATTCTGCATAAATGTCTGCAGGTATTGCACTGGCATTGCGTACGGCCAATCATCGCTCGCAACAAACTTCGGGTTGCTGCTTATTAAACTTAATGAACAACACTGCGGCCCTAAGGCCTCTGCAAGCTTAGTAGCCAAGGCGCCTCCTAATGACCATGCAGCCAAATGACAAACCTCAATACCTTCGTTATTTAAGGCAACTACGGCAGCTGCACACCAATCATCAATATTATGACCAAGGTCCACATTATGATGCACGCCATGCCCCGGCAAATCCAAGGTATAGAAAGTAAACTCAGGCATAGCCTTTATTACAGGTTGCCACACTTGGCTATTCATTGCCCAGCCATGAATAAGCAATACAGGCACGCCATTGCTGTTCGCAGATACCTGCTGAATTTTTAAGGTCATAAGTAAATTTTGCTTTTATTTATTAATGCGCACAGTTACGATAAGCAGCGCAGAGGAAAGACAACATGCCCTACACAATTGATTATCTTGCATTACTACTAACCATTATCGTTATCAGCTATCTATGCGGCTCAATATCAACCGCTATTATAACCTGTAAAGTGATGGGCCTGCCTGACCCGCGTACATTAGGCTCAGGCAACCCCGGCGCAACCAATGTATTACGCACAGGCAGCAAAGTGGGCGCCCTAATAACACTCATTGGCGATGCCGTTAAAGCATTAATACCCTTATTAATAGTAAAATATCTGCTGCAAAAACAAGGCATTGACTGGCACTTACCCGCTGCATTAGCAGGCTTAGCCGCGTTTATTGGGCATATTTATTCGGTTTTTTTAAAGTTTAAAGGCGGCAAAGGCGTTGCCACCGCTTACGGCATACTTCTCGGTCTTAATGTGTACGTGTTTGCCGCTTGCGCAGCTACATGGTTATTTATGGCCGCCGTATTCCGTTATTCTGCACTATCAGCACTCACCGCTTTTGCTTTAGCACCTATGTACACATGGCTTTTAACACAAAGGGTTGACTGGACTATAATTATTTTATTTATATCGATACTGATTTTCATTAGACATAAGCAAAATATTCTTAACCTGTTAGCAAATCGTGAAAACAAACTGGGCAGTAAGAAGTGACGCTCAGAGTTCATCTTTATAGCGCATTAACACATGAAAAAACTGTGAAATTTACATTTTTTATTAATATTATCGAATAACTTATCTAAAATTTGATTTATGAGTAAAAATTTTTATAGTACGCGCCAACAAAAACAAACCTTGCATCGATTCATAGCCAGCATACTATGCTTTTTTTTATCATTCTTACCCACGACATCATGGCCTGTCACTGCCGCAACTTCAGATCTTTCTTGTGCTGGCAATCGGCTAGGACAAGTCCTCAATTGTAATGCAGGTGACTTTACCGTTGCCCCTATTTTTAGCGCGGAAACTGGCACATCACCTTTCTGCATGATTGGTTCAACTTTTGATATCAATATTGAGCTCAGTTTAAGCGACAGTAACACTGATCGCCAAGATATTGGTTTTTTTGTTGGCCAACAGGGCAACGATCCTGGATTAACAACTGCAGGCAATATATGCTCAGTTGCAACATTTGCTAACGGCCCTTTCCCTTTCGAAGATAATGACGGCGACTCATGTGGTGACTTTCATGGAGGAGGTGTTGCAACTGAATTAGTGACATCGGTAAGAGTTGACTGTATTGCCAGCCCAACTGGCTTCCTACAAATACCTTATTTGCTATCTTATTGGCAAAACAATGGCAATGTCTGTACAGGGCCAAATGATGTAGAACCAGCCTCAAAATCCAAGTGCAACAAAGGTATTGGCGAAGTCAGTGGAGCTGTTGCAATTAGTGCTGGCGCTTGGCTCGATATTACTAAAGAAACAACGCCTGACGGTGACCCACAAGTATTCACTTATACGGCCTCGGGGCCACCCGGGTCTACTGTTATTGCATTAACGGGCGCAACGTTAACACCAACATCAGCTACTGGCGGCACTTACTCACCCGCAACCACAGCATTAGCCTCTGAAACTACGACCTTCACACTATCAGATGGTCAAACTGCTAGAGTATTCATTAACGCCTTATCAAGCGACCAAACATTAACTGTTACTGAAACATTAGCGACTGGCTGGGATCCTGTAGCGGCCATAACGTGCGCCCCAACAGGCGGCTCGCCTACAATAGCCAGTGACAATGCCTCACGGCAAATGTCCGCGACGCTTAACACCAGTAATTATGCTGGCAGCTGCACTATTACAAACACCAAACGACCATCCGTAACAATTACAAAAGTATCGAATGGCGATGTAGGCACCTTTAACTTTACTGGCACAAACACTTGGATCAGTCAAAATATCACAACCTTAGCAGCTGGAACAGGGGTCGATGGCACAACTCAATACCTTCCTTATAGCACTGCCACACAAATTACTGAAACTGCAACTACTGGTTACCGCTTAGATAACATTGTCTGTACCGGAATAAGTGCTGGAGGGGTCGCGACTACCAACATAGCAAACCGTACCGTCGACTTTGATACGCTTGCGATGGCTCCAGGGGCTGATATAAATTGCACTTTTACTAACATACGACAAAGAAACCTCACCGTAAATAAAAGCCTAACACCCACCACCGATACAGGTTTATTTGTGATGAATGCTAATGGCAGCACCAGCACCGAGGGAGGTCATAACACAAGCATTACCACTCTGGTGGATGTAGGAGCAAACGTTCTTTTTAGTGAAGCAGCAGGTACAAATACCAACTTTATTAACTATGACTCCAGTTACAACTGCAACACATCGCCAACTACAACTGGCACAGCCACAAGCGGTAGCTTAACTATGCCTAATGCTGATATCGCATGTACTTTTAGCAACACACGTAAATCCGCAGCTCTCACTCTTCGCAAAGTTTGGACAAATGCCATTAATGGCGACTCAGTTACTGTTAACGCTAGTGGCTTTGTTAACAATGCATCATCTGGCACCTCAGTTTCAACTGGTGACAATACAACCATCGGAAGTGCAGTCACTGTATATTCGGGTGAAAGTGGCACAATCAGTGAAACATTTAATACAGGCAATACTATTAACTACAATAGTAATATTGCCTGCACGGGGACATCTGGCTTATCAATCAACACGCTGACTATTGGCCCTACCGACAGTAATATTACCTGCACTTACACCAATTCACGCAAAAGTACCTCTCTGTCATTAGCAAAAACATGGGTTAATGCTTACACTATGGGTGATACGGCCAGCGTTAATAGCAGCGGCTTCATCAATAATGCAACATCTGGCAACTCTGTCACAACTGGAAACAATACAACAACGGGGGCAGCTGTTACTGTTTATGCAGCAGAAACAGGCACACTGACCGAAAGCTTCTCTATAGGTAATGCAGCCAACTACAACGCCTCTGTTGCCTGCTCAGGTACAAGTGGCTTAAGTGGCAACTCATTAACGATATCACCAACAGATACCAACATAGTATGTACATATACAAATATTGGCATTAAAGCCTTACTTAATATCAACAAATCCATTACTACAACAAGCGACCCTATCAACCCAACAAACGCAAAAGCAATAGCTGGCGCAACGGTGTCTTATACAATACGCGTTACAAATACAGGAATAGGCACTGTAGATGATAACTCAATTGTTATTACAGATCTTTTACCAGAAAATATATCGTTATTTGTCAATGATATCGCTGGACCTGGCTCTGGACCAATAGCATTTACAGATGGTGCCATTTCAAGCGGCCTGACATGGAACTTTATCTCTCTTAGCGACCTTACAGACAGTATCGAATTTTCTAATGATAATGGTGCTACATGGAGCTATACACCCACTCCAAATGCAGATGGCTTTGACAGCTCTATTACAGATATTCGCTTACTGCCAATAGGCATAATGAATGCTAGTAGTGCAAGTGGCTCTCCCTATTTTGAGCTTTCAATACAAGCTCAAATACAATAATCACCAATTCTTTATGCCTCATTTAATATGGTATCAGTATAAACAGCAGCAACCCAATCACAATAGAGGTAAATGGAATAATGGATAAGGCATATTTGCAGGCAGACATATAAACTCCTTCAGGTAATTTTATTGCCTAACTGCTATAGCTGGGTGTATAACATTTACTTAGTTAAAATTAATTTGTTATTGCGCGTAATGCGCAAATTATAATCTTCGCCTCGATGCTCAATTAGGCATTCCCGGCCTTCTTTTAAAAGCTGCTTCAAAGATATGCGTGGCACGTCGCTTTTATAGTCAGACACGTCTTTTTTCTCGGCTTGCTGAATCATGGTACTGCTCCTGATAGATTAACTTACAGATACGAATGATAATGATTATTATTTACAAGTCAAGGATTAATGTATATTTATTATTTGACTTAGAGCCAACTCTAAGGTCTATACTAATCAAATGAACAAATCTTGCTGCCAACAACAAAACGTTACACCCAAGCCACATTTTCATTGGCGCGACAAAAGCGTATGGAAACAATCGGCTATCAACACAAGTTGGTGCTTACTCGGTTGCGCCATTGGCGATTTTGGCACCATATTAGCTTTTCAAATTTTTGCCCCCGGTACGCCCACACTTCTTGTTATGAGTTTAGCCATTATCAACGGCCTACTCAGTAGTATCGCATTAGAAACTGCAATACTAAGCCGGCAAATGCAACTACAAGCCGCCTTTAAAACCGCCATAGGCATGAGTCTTGTCAGTATGATTGCCATGGAGGTCGCCATGAACCTTGTGGACTACCTATTGGTAGGCGAAGCTAAATTAGTATGGTGGGTCATACCCTTTATGCTACTAGCTGGTTTCCTCACCCCCTGGCCATATAACTATTGGCGCCTCAAAAAACTGGGGAAGGCTTGCCACTGATGGAAAAGCAAGATATTTACAGCATAGGGCAAGCAGCCAAGCTTTGCGATGTTAGCAGCCACACCTTACGCTACTATGAAAAGATTAAACTCTTACCCAATATTAGTAAAAATGCAGTTGGCAATCGTATATACCAGCAAAAAGATATCAACCTCATTCACTTTATTAAACGCGCACAACGCATGCAATTTTCTTTAGATGAAATTAAGCAGCTTATCGTGCTCGATCAATCAGCCAGCATGCCTAAGCCAGAGGCTAGGCAACTCGTTAAAAACAAACTAGACAAAATAAGTGAAAGTCTTCATGACCTACAGCTATTAAAAACTGACTTATCGAATTTATTACAAGCGTGTCAATGCAGTAATGAAAAAGAAAAATGTCCAATACTAGAAGGAATAAAAAATGATGAAAACTAAACGATTAACATTATGCATATTTACACTTTTAGGCCTTCTCATTGCCTGCAAACAAGCCATTAGTGAAACAGCAATAACCGTTTATAAGTCTCCTACCTGTGGCTGTTGCAGCAAATGGATATCTCACATGGAAAACTCAAATTTCAAAGCTAAAGCAATAGAATATACAAATATGTCACACATAAAAGATAACTTGGCGATTCCCCAGTCGTTACGTTCATGTCATACAGGCGTGGTTCAACATGCAAAAGGTCAATATATTTTTGAAGGCCATATACCTGCAGAAACCATACAACGTTTCCTAGAAAACCCGCCCGCCAATGCCATCGGCCTTGCCGTTCCAGGTATGCCAATAGGCAGCCCAGGCATGGAAGTTGGAGAACGCAAAGATACTTATAATGTTGTACTCATTACAAAAACCGGAGAAGATAAAATTTATGAAAAAATTAACGACTAAGCAGACACTAACGGCCATATGCTGTTCAGTACTTACCTGCGCTATCACACTCCCCATATTAAGCCATGCCACCTCTGCTTATAGCGGATATGAACAAAGAGAAATTAAAGCGCTATCTGTGAAAGACCAACAATTGTTAAAAGAAGGCGCAGGCATGGGCTATGCATTAGCAGCCGAACTTAATCAATACCCAGGGCCTAAGCATGTACTCGAACTAAAACATGAGTTAAAGCTTTCAAGCCAGCAGATTAAATCAAGCCAAACTCTTTTTAACCTCATGAAGGAACAAGCCCAACAGCTTGGGCAGCAATTAATAAACGCCGAGCAAAAATTGGATGCTTTATTTAAACAAGGAGAAGCGACAGAACAAAAAATTCAAAACCGTGTTAGCCTCATTAGCAATATAGAAGCCAAGCTACGCACGCTGCACTTAAGCACGCACATTCAACAACGAGATATCTTAACAAGCGAACAACAAAAAACTTATCAACACTTACGCGGTTATACAACATCAGAACAACATACACAGCACAAGCACCTGCACTAGACCGATAGGAATCTATTAATTCCATTCCAAACGAAATTCTTTGTGGCTGCGTTTACTCTGCGCAGCTATTTTTTTTACCATAGCAAAGGCTGTTTTATCACTACCTTCCAACAACGCTTTATCAACATCATCAAGTAATAGCAATAACGCATCTATGCCCTGCTCATAATCTGCTATAAATTGAGCACGCGCCCCCTGTGGCAACTCTGCTACTTTTAGTGGCTGTTCCTGCCTAGACTTTTTAGCTGCATCACGCAAAGACGCTACATATGTAGAAAACTGGCTACTGTCCTTTCTCTTAGCATCTGAAGCCATTTGCTTCATGGTTTTTTTCATTAATACCATTT
>JAHDBX010000074.1 GCA_020630145.1 Gammaproteobacteria bacterium
CTTGTTGCTTTCCTATTCGGCATTGTTAACAAGGCCGCCTTACTACTAATATTTTGAGATCAACGCTATTATGATTTATGTCAAAGGTAAGCTTTTCACGTATGTAGCACTGTATTTTGCTGTACTTTTTTTAGGTGTTCAGTTGTTGTTTTCTGCAATGAAGGCACAAACAGCTTATGAATTACCATTATTGCTTTTGCTGTTAATGAATGAGCTCGGCATGTTTATGTGTTTGTTTGGTGTGTGGGCGGGTGTAGAAACACTAGTCAAGCAAGGCGTTAGAACAGTAGTGTTGTTAGCGACAGTGGCGTGTGCTGCATTTGCTGTGCTGTTTTTATACTTGGGGATTCAATACTGGCCTGAAGGAATAGAGGTTTTTTAAGCACCTGAAATAATGAAATTAGCTGAACTACGTGGCTTAGGTGTTAAGTCTGCTGCTATTCTCAATAAGGTAGGTGTTTATAATAAAGAGGATTTAGACGAGCTTGGTGCAGTAGCCACCTATATAAAGTTATATGCTGTTATGCAGCATAAACCGAGCTTAAATTTTTTATATGCATTGGTGGGTGCAATTGAAGATAGAGACTGGCGTGATGTGGCCAAACAAGATAGGGAAGACTTGCTCGCCCAGTTGGCCGCTTACGATGATTGGAAGCGATCTGCAGAAGATTAATATTCTCCCTATTACATCAGTATCATGGTGGCTATACCTAAGAAAGCAATAAAGCCAATAACATCTGTTACAGTTGTTAAGATAACGCCGCCTGCTAAAGCGGGGTCTATTTTAATGCGGCGTAGTACCAAAGGAATAATGACGCCTGCTGCTGCGCCTGCGGCTAAGTTTATTAAAAGTGCAATTGCAATGATAATAGCAATATCTATTTGTTTGAACCATAAGTAAACAGCTAAAGAAACGACTACGGCCCATAATATACCGTTGAGTACGCTAATCACAATTTCTTTAATAAAAAGTGGCCGTACATTGCTGGTACCAATTTGACCAAGTGCCTGTGCTCGGATAACCAGAGTTAATGTTTGGCTGCCAGCAATACCGCCCATGCTAGCAACGATGGGTAGCAATACAGCCAATATAACGACCTCAGCTATAGTGGCTTCAAATATCCCTATAACACCCGCTGCAATAAAGGCGGTTACTAGATTTAAGCCTAACCAAAGCGCACGTTGTCGTGTACTTTTTAATATAGGTGAAAATATATCTTCATCTTCGTTTAAGCCGGCCATGCTTAGCATCGACTTTTCACCTTCTTCACGAATAACGTCAACAACATCATCAATAGTGATGCGGCCTTTTAAAATATTGTCTGCATCGATTACTGGTGCGGTAATCCAGTTACGATCCTCAAATAAGCGTGCGACTTCATGTATATCAAGTTCTAAATCAATAGCTTCATCATGATGTTCAATAATTTGTTGAATCATGGTGTTGGGTTCGTTCACTAAAATTTGCCCAATAGGTACAATACCAAGGTAATGGTTATGTCTATCAACCACAAATAAGTTATCGGTATTATCTGGTATTGCACCCAGCTGGCGTAAGTAGCGCTGTACCACTTCTACGCTGACATCGGGACGGATAGCAATAAAGTCTAAATCCATTAAGCCGCCAGCTGTATCTTCCGCATAGGATAGAACAGATTGCAGACGGTTTAACCTTTGTTTGTCTAGACTGTTTAGTGTTTCTTCAAGGACGGTTTCTGGTAGAGATAAGACAATATCGGCCATATCATCTGTTTGCATATTTTCTAATGCGGCAACAAGGTCGCTTTTGTCCATGTTGCTAATCAAAGTGTGGCGAATACCATCGCCTACTTCAACCAGTACATCACCCTCTAATGATTGATGCACCATGCCCCATAAAATATTACGCTGTGTTGCGGGTAGTGATTCCAGTAGGTCAGCGATTTCGGCTGGGTGCAAATTGTTCAGCATGATGCTGGCATTTTGCATAGCGCCGCTGTCGAGAAAACCGGTTAGTTCACTAGCGCGTTCAGAGGTAAGATTATTATGAGTATTCTCTATCATGCGCTTATAGTAATAGCTAAGCTAGCGTAAAGCAAAGCCACTTATGTGAAAAGGCAGACAGAATGATAAAAAAGACTGGGGTTTTGAAACTTAACTTTCTTCGCCGAAGTAGTTGTTGATTAAGTCGCAGATACCTTGCATGCCTTGTTCAGCATCGGGGCCTTCGGCACTAATAGTGACTACCTTGCCTTTGCTTGCTGCTAGCATCATTACACCCATAATACTTTTGGCATTGACCATTTGATTTTCGTAACCAATTTTAATCTCGGCATCGTACTGCCCCGCTGTAGAGACAAGTTTTGCAGCAGCTCTAGCGTGTAAGCCAAGTTTATTAATGATCTCTATATCTTTTTGCAACATATCTTTAATACTCATTAACGCTGTTACGGCCAGCTTGTAGCACTTCTTTACTCAATTTTTTCAGAGGCAAATGGTTTTTGTTCGCCACTTTTAGCATCATGGCTAAATTTAAACCACTGATGATGTTAACATTTTTATAGTCACTAAAGCGACAGGCTAAATTGCACGGAGATGCGCCCACTATATCGGTTAATATTAATACGCCGTCACCTGTATCCAGTTTTGTAATTAAACCCTCTACTTTATCGGCTAATTTGTCTAAATCAAAAGAACTCTTTAAGCCGATATGTTGATAATTGGCCAAGCAGCTTGCGAAAATCATACAAGACGTTTTATAGATTTCTTCGCCTATATTGTTATGTGTAATGGTAATGACGCTAACAGGCATACTTATTCGTTCAACTTGCGTTGTTGGCGCATTTCACGGTGTCGTATAACAACAACGTTTTCTGTTTTGGTGAATTTCTGTGCTAATTGTTCGGCGAGATAAACAGAGCGATGTTGTCCACCTGTACAGCCTATAGATATGGTCATATAGCGTCGGCTTTCTGCTTGAAATTTTGGCAGCCATGTTTCAACAAATTTAGCGATGTCGTCAAACATATGTTTAACATCAGGCTGATGCTCTAAAAACTCAATCACGGGTTCGTCTAAACCATTGTAACGCTTGAGTTTCGGGTCCCAAAATGGGTTGGGTAAGCAGCGTACATCAAATAAAAAGTCAGTATCGTTGGGCAGGCCGTGCTTAAAGCCAAAAGACTGAAACAATAAAGTAAGCTCGTTAGGCCGGGTTAAGTCATCAGATGCATAGCTGCTGATAATACTACGCAAGCCATAGACGTTCATATCCGTGGTATCTAGGCTAAGATTGGCCTTATCTTGCATGTCGCCCAGAAGGTCGCGTTCACGTTTGATCGCTTCTTTTAAAGGTAGGTCATGGTCATGCGAAAGAGGGTGTTTGCGCCTCGTTTCGCTAAAGCGTTTAATAAGCACGCTATTGGTTGCATGCAAAAACATGACTTCTGGTTCAAAATCATATTCCCGTAGTTCGCCAATATACGCGGGCAATTGGCGTAACTCTTCACTGCCTGCACGTGCATCAACGCCGATGGCAGTTTGTTGGTAGTGTGAAGAAGGGGTTTTTCTTAATTGCAGCAGTAGGTTGAGTAATAGGCCAGGTGGTACATTATCTATACAATAAAAGCCTTCGTCTTCAAGAGTGTTCAATGCGACGGACTTTCCAGATCCAGAAAGGCCAGTGATTATAATAAGTCTCATGAAATAATTATCGTTATACGCGCAAATAAAGTCGTTCTTAAATAGATTATATATCTGGACTGTATAAAAGCAAGCGAAGAAGGTTTTTATTCTTGTTTTGAGCTAAGTGTTTTTTGACGTTTTATAAAAGCGGCGTTAGCATCGTAACCGCGTAAATTGATTAAATGGTTCTGCACAGCTGCTTCAACCATAACGGCAATGTTACGGCCCGAAGCAACACGAATAGAAATTTCAGGCACGTGTGTGCCGAGGACATTGCGTATTTCGGTATTACTTTGTAATCGGGGTTCAGCTTCAGCCGAGTCAGACTGTTTGAATAAGTGAATAATCAGGCGCAAATACTTTGAGTGCTTAATTGCACTATCGCCATACATTTCACGAACATTGAGTACGCCTAGTCCGCGTACTTCGAGTAAATCTTGTAATAGGCTGGGGCAACGGCCTGAAACAATATCAGGCGTAACGCGTGAAAATTCAGGCGCATCGTCGGCAATGAGCCGATGCCCACGCGTAATGAGCTCAAGGGCTAATTCACTTTTACCGATGCCACTGTCACCTTGTATTAATAAGCCTAAGCTATGTACTTCCATAAATACGCCGTGCATAGTCAACTTTTCAGAAAAACGCATACCTAGGCGGTAACGTAAGTCAGTGATCAGCTTTTCAGTCGGTGCTTTGCAGCGAAACAAGGCGATTTCTTGTTTTTCGCAAGCTGCTTTAATGACGTGATTAATGGAGCAGTTATCGCCTACGATAACCGCATGTGTATTAGCACCGAATAATTGGTTAAGCGTATGATTGAGTTCGTTGCTAGGTATTTTGTTGAGGTAATCCATTTCAGGATTGCCAATAACTTGAATGATAAATGGCCTGATTAAATTTAAAAAGCCAATAATTTCAGGGTGGTTACCCCAGCTTGCGTTAGATAGTATATTACGGTCTGCGTATTCTTTGCCGCTTTCCCAACGAATCTCGAAGCTTTCTTTAATCAGCTTATATAAGGTTTTAAGACTGATTTTGTTAGACATGGTCGCTTATGAAGCAGCAGCCTCTGACGAATGGTCGAGTGGCGACCAATTGCAGATTTGTTGATAAAGCGCCATTTCATCAGTGCAATGTCTTAGTGTTTGGCATACATCGGCGTTGCTAAGCATGTTGGCTAGGAAGGCTAAAATTTGTAAATGTTGATCAGTGCAGGCTTCTGGAACCAGAAGGCAAAATATCATATCAACGCCTTTCTGATCAATTGCATCAAAGTCGATGCTATCTTGTAAAGAAATAAATGCAAGTTTGGCTTGTTGTAGGTTTTGAACGCGGCAGTGTGGGATAGCAATGCCAGCGCCTAAACCGGTACTGCCTAGGCGCTCGCGTTCTTTTAGCTTACTTAATATGACATCTTGATTAAGCTCTACGCCATCTTCAGCAAGTACTTCGCTGAGTAAGACTAAAGCTTTTTTTTTGCTGCCTATTTCAACTTTGCAGCGTATGTGGTTTATGTCAATAAAAGAGTTAAGATTCATATTCGTTAATTAATGAAAGTTTGCTTTTGTCTTTGCGATGGTGATCGGAAGATTTTTCTTTATGTTTAATAACTTGTCGGTCTAGTTTATCCATTAGTGTGTCAATAGCGGCGTACATATCGTTTTCAACAGAATTAGCAAATAAATTTTGGTTTGACCCTGGTACAACTAAGCTTGCTTCAGCTTTGTGGTTAAGTTTTTCACACTCTAAAATCACATGGGCTTTAAGTACATGGTCAAAATGCCTTTCTAAACGTTGCATCTTTTCCAGTATGTATGATTTTAAAGAATCAGTAACTTCTAAATGGCGACCAGTAACGTCAATATTCATATATATTCTCCTAATTATTTAAAGATTCAATCTGTATTTTTGCCGAGCTATCTTCTCCTTTTGTGACTTATGTTAATCGTTTTCGTTCATTAGACGCAGGTATCTGCAAGCTTTCACGGTATTTCGCAACCGTTCGGCGTGCAACATTAATACCTTGCTCTCCTAATATGGCAGCAATTTTACTATCGCTGAGAGGTTTACTTGTATTTTCTTCAGCAATTAGTTTTTTAATCACAGCACGAATAGCTGTAGCAGAGCATTCTCCGCCATCAGATGTGCCTACATGACTTGAGAAAAAGTATTTAAACTCAAATATGCCACGAGGAGTATGCATATACTTCTGGTTGGTTACGCGTGAAATAGTAGACTCATGCATATCTACTATTTCGGCAATGCTGCGCAAAACTAAAGGTTTCATGGCTTCATCACCGTAATCAAAGAATGCGTGCTGATGTTCAACTATGCATGTGGCAACCTTAAGAATAGTATCATTGCGGCTTTCTAAACTCTTTAAAAACCAACGTGCTTCTTGTAGGTTGTTTTTTAAATACGTGTTTGCTTCACTCTTGTCAGCACGTTTAATTAAGCCTGCATATGTGTTATTGATATTTACCTTTGGTGATAGGTCAGGGTTAAGTGAAACTTGCCATTTATCTTTATGTTTGCCAACGTATACATCGGGCACAATATATTCAATACGCGTTTTATTAATACCAGCGCCTGGGCGAGGGTTAAGCGATTGAATGAGTGTTTCGGCGTTTTTTAATTCTGCATCGTCTGCTTTGGTTAATTTACGTAGGCGAGCATAATCACGGTTAGCTAATAGCTCAATATAATTAGAGACAATATCGATAGCGACGGTTAAGCCTGCTGTATCTTCTGGGAATGTTTTAAGTTGCAAAAGTAAACATTCCGATGCATCTGTTGCAGCAACACCTATTGGGTCTAGGTTTTGAACAAAATTAAGTACGGCTAATACTTCATCTTTTTCTAGCTCTTCTAAGTTTTTTTGTAACGATGTAAATATCTCATCAATACCTTCATCTAAATAACCATCTTCATTAATGGCATCGATGATTTCTTCGGCAATAGAGAAATCGCGTTCAGTCAATGAAGATAAATTGAGTTGCCAGAGTAGGTGCTCGTTTAATGAATTGCCGGTGTCGCTATGGTTTTCAAAAATATCACGTTGTTCTTCTCCAGTATTTTTACTGGCTTTGCTAACGCTTTGGTTATTTTCCCAAGGGTTTTTAAATACATCGTCATCGCCAAATTCTTGGGTATTGGCTTGAGATATTTGGAATTCTGTGGTGTCTTCATCGAAGTGGTCTGTATCAGAGCTTGCTTCTTGTTTACTGTCGCTCGCTTGTTCATTTTCTGAATTTTTGTTGTCATCGGTTTGCGAGTTTATATCGTCTTCAATATCAAGCATGGGGTTGGATTCAATAATTTGTTGAATCTCGGCTTGTAACTCAATAGTAGGCAGTTGCAATAGGCGAATCGCCTGTTGTAACTGCGGCGTCATTGCAAGTGATTGACCAAGTTTTAATTGTAGCGTTTGCTTCAAGCTTATATAACCTTGTTATAGCCTTGTTATAGGTAAATTCCACCCTGTTAGTAATGATTATAGCCTAAATAAACTCTAAACAGTTAGTTCGTGTAAAAAATCAGATTAACGGGAAAATATCATTGTTGATGGTACTGTTGTGGTGCAGAATAATTTACATGCTGAAATTGTCGCCTAGATAAACATTTCTTACGACTTGGTTTTTTAGTATGTCATCAGGCGTGCCTTCGGCAATAATTTCGCCACTGCTTAAGATATAAGCACTATCGCATATGCCCAGTGTTTCGCGTACATTATGGTCGGTGATGAGTACGCCGATATTGCGTTGTGTCAATTGTTTGATAATGTTTTGAATATCAATAACAGAAATAGGGTCTACGCCTGCAAAGGGTTCATCTAACAGAACAA
>JAHDBX010000075.1:0-361 GCA_020630145.1 Gammaproteobacteria bacterium
AGTACTTATAAGCAAGGCCACGTAAAAAAGGCGTTAACAGAATAAAACCTATCGCATCAGTAAAGAAACCTGGCGTCAGCAATAAGGCACCTGCAACAAGCAAACAAGCCCCACTAAAAACAGCATCCGTAGGTAATTGCCCGCTGGCTAACTGTTGTCGCGATTGCATTAACAAGCTAAAACCTTGTATGCGAATAAGAATACTACCAATTACTGCCGTTAAAATAACAAGAGAAATAGTCCACAACACACCGATATTGCCACTTACCTGAAGTAACAAGTACACCTCTAGCAAGGGCACACTAAAAAATAACAGTAATAATAAAGGAAAAATAGGCATGCAAGGCTCTCATATTAGTAA
>JAHDBX010000075.1:371-7475 GCA_020630145.1 Gammaproteobacteria bacterium
TAGATGCGACTGATTTTTGATGTTTCAAGTATGACAGATACGATTATGCCCGTTTCACAAAAAATACCACAAAAAATAAAACTAAATGCCTTCTTTAGCATCTAACTTATCACAAGCATGAGAATGCGCTTTATAATCCCTAGCCTTATTCTCCACCCAATTAACAAACTAATAAATCCACTATGCAGAGCAATATCATCAAAATACTATCCCTTATTTTAGCGCTTTGTGCTGGCATAGGTTCTTATAGCCTATATAAGCTTCAACACGAAGAAGTTGCTACCAACACTGTCAGAAATTTAATCAACCAACCAAGGCCAGACTTTACACTTTACGATATTGATAAAAAATTACGTAATATCAATGAATGGGATGGCAAAGTCACGATATTGAATTTTTGGGGCACATGGTGCCCACCTTGTATAAAAGAAATCCCCGATTTGAACGCTTTTTACGCTGAGTACAAAGATAAAAATATCGACCTTATTGGTATTGCACATGACACCCCAGACAAAGTACGTGAATTTATGCAAAAAATACCGATGCAATATACACAGTTGGTTGACCCACTATTAACCGTAGAACTCAGTAAATTGTATGGCAATGAGCTTGGTACCCTGCCGTACACCGTTGTTATAGATAGCACAGGCTACATTAAATATATTCATCGCTCAGGTATTATCAGCAAAGATGAGCTAAGCCACATAGTGGAACCTTTATTATAGGTATCCACTGGTCTAAAATTATCAAACTGCTGCGAATTGTCGTGATTTGTAGCAAAATTCAGTTAATTTTACATTTTCATAGACTTCAATCCATTTTTACGTCACAATCATCAGCATATCTTCAACAATATGTAAAAAAGGATAGATCGTGGCAAAAATTCTGGTATTAAATGGCCCCAACCTCAACATGTTAGGCACTCGTGAGCCTGATGTGTACGGTAGCGCCAATTTAGACAGTATAAATGCTGAGCTAGCCGATATTGCAAGCGCTGAAAATCACAATTTAAGCGCCTTTCAAAGCAACGCCGAACATGAACTTGTCGATCGTATTCATCAAGCATATAAAGAAGATATAGATTTCATTATTATAAACCCAGCAGCTTTCACTCACAGCAGTGTTGCTTTGCGCGATGCGCTTTTAGCTGTAGCAATACCGTTTATAGAAATACACATTAGCAATATACATACACGAGAAGACTTTAGAAAACACTCCTATTTTTCAGACAAAGCCGTTGGTGTAATTTGTGGCCTAGGTATAACAGGTTATGAAATGGCATTAAGGGCAGCGATTAAACAACTTAAAAGAGCATAATTAAAGATGGATATTAGAAAGATAAAAAAACTAATCGAATTACTTGATGAATCTGGCGTAGCCGAAATTGAAATCAAAGAAGGCGAAGAAGCTGTACGTATTTCTCGCAACTTAAATAATGCGCAAATGGTAGCCGCCCCTGTAGCAGCTGCGGCACCAGCGCCAGCAGCTGTCGCACCAGCAGCTGCGCCAGTAGAAGATGCAAAAGAGCCCGTTTTAGATGGCCATGTAATTGAATCACCTATGGTAGGCACATACTACGAGTGTCCAGCACCTGGAGCAAAACCTTTTGTTGCAGAAGGCCAACAAGTTAAAGTCGGCGATACATTATGTATAATCGAAGCAATGAAAATTATGAACCAGATAGAAGCAGACAAAGCCGGCACAGTTAAAAGCATCTTGTGCGAAAGCGGCGAGCCTGTGCAATACGGCCAATCACTCTTTGTTATCGTATAAGGCCAGACACCATGTTTGAGAAATTATTAATTGCCAATCGCGGCGAAATTGCTCTGCGGATTTTACGAGCTTGTCGTGAAATGGGTATTAAAACCGTCGCCGTTTATTCAACCGCAGACAAAGACTTAAAGCACGTCAGGCTTGCTGATGAGTCTGTGTGTATAGGCCCTGCTCCATCACCTGAAAGTTACCTAAATATACCCGCGCTTATTTCAGCAGCTGAAGTGACAGATGCTGTCGCTATTCATCCGGGCTATGGTTTTTTAGCTGAAAACGCTGACTTTGCCGAACGCGTAGAGGAAAGCGGCTTTACTTTTGTCGGTCCTACACCAGAAGTTATTCGTACTATGGGCGACAAAGTAGAAGCCATTAAAGCGATGGTTGCAACAGGCGTACCTTGTGTACCTGGGTCAGGTGGGCCATTAGGTAGCAATGACGCGGCCAACCTAGACATTGCGAAAAAAATCGGTTATCCCGTTATTATCAAAGCCTCCGGTGGTGGTGGTGGTCGCGGTATGCGCGTTGTGCATACTGAAGCTGCTCTACTCAACTCTATTGCCATGACTAAATCCGAAGCAGGCGCTGCGTTTAATAATGACGAAGTATATATGGAGAAGTTTCTTGAAGAGCCTCGCCATGTTGAAATTCAAGTATTATCAGACAAGCACGGTAACGCCATTCATCTCGCTGAACGTGATTGCTCAATGCAACGCCGCCACCAAAAAGTCATTGAAGAAGCACCCGCTCCAGGCATTACAGCAGAGCAACGTGCGGCTATCGGTAAACGCTGTGCTGATGCCTGTGTTGAAATGGGTTATCACGGAGCAGGTACATTCGAGTTCTTATATGAGAAAGGTGAATTTTTCTTTATTGAAATGAATACTCGTGTACAAGTTGAACACCCCGTTAGTGAAATGATTACCGGTGTTGACATCATAAAAGAACAAATTCTTATCGCCGCTGGCGAGCCTTTATCATACAAACAAGAAGATATTAAAGTAAATGGCCACTCTATTGAGTGTCGTATCAATGCTGAAGACCCGGATAAATTTATTCCATCTCCCGGTACTATCACCAACTACCACCCTCCGGGCGGTTTAGGTGTACGCATGGATACACATATTTACAATAACTACTTTGTGCCACCCAACTACGACTCCATGATTGGCAAATTAATTGTGCATGCTGACACGCGAGAAATGGCGATACAACGCATGCGCTGTGCCTTAGGTGAAATTGTTATTGAAGGTATTAAAACCAACATTCCACTACAACGTGAGATTTTATTAGATGGCGAATTCTCGCGTGGCGGCACCAACATCCATTACCTAGAACATATGCTGGAGAAGAAAAAACAAACTGGCGACTCATAAACGATGTCAGTTGAAACACAACAAACTTGGCTGCAAATAGCAGTCGAGGTTACACTTCAACAGTTAGAAGATACAGAAGCCGCACTACTTGATAGTGGTGCGGTGAGTATTACACTAACAGATGCAGCAGACCAACCTATACTCGAACCAGCCCCGGGCGAAACGCCCACTTGGGATAACTGCATCGTCACAGCATTATATGCCGACCCTAGTTTACAAACAGAGATTCTTATCTCACTGCAGCAATTGCTCATACCCACTGTTGCCAGTAAATTAAAAATAGAATTACTCGAAGACAAAAATTGGGTTCGCGCATGGATGGATAACTTTCACCCTATGTGTTTTGGCCAAAAACTTAGTAAAGAAAAACAACTATGGATTTGCCCTTCACATATTACGCCACCTGAACCCAAAGCAAGCAACATTATACTCGACCCCGGTTTGGCATTCGGCACAGGCACGCATGCCACTACAGCCCAATGCTTAGAGTGGATTGCCAACAATGACCAAAGCGACCTTACCGTTATTGACTATGGTTGTGGCTCGGGCTTACTTGGCATCGCTGCATTAAAACGTGGTGCGAAACATTGCTATGGTATTGATATCGACCCACAAGCCATGCTTGCTAGCCAAGACAATGCAGAAAAAAATAATGTTGCCGCACAACTTAGTCTTAGCCAACATGATGATATAGCTGGAGCCGATATCGTCTATGCAAATATATTAGCTAACACCTTAGTTCAGCTATACACAAACATCGTCAAACTATGCAAACCACAAGGCCACATTGTTTTATCGGGCATTTTGAATGAACAAATTGATGATGTAATCAGTTGCTATACGCAAGACTTTGATTTTGATGCGCCAACCACGCAAGGCGATTGGGCTTGTTTAAGCGCAGTTAAGCGTTCATAAAAAAAGAGTTGTTAAACAAACAGAATAACAACTCTCTTACTTACACACCTAAGAATTAGATTTTATAGCTCCAAAGTACTACCTGCAATTAACTTTCCACTGTTTTCCCAGACCACCCAAATGCATTAGCAATACGATTGACAATATCATTCGGCGTATATGCATTGCCCGCGCCCCTAAAAAATACAACAATACTGGCTGCAAAAAATGCAAACTCACGCTTAAAGGCATTTAAGTTAGCAATAAGTGACTTGTCTAGATTTAATTTATAAAACATATACCAAAGTAAAATGCCAGCAAACACAACAGCAGCAAGCCTTACCTGCACACCAAGAATAAATAGTACGCCGACAATAAACAATAAAAACTGTGGTGTTGCAAATGTTGATATTTTTTCAAATGAACCGAACAAGCCACCAATAACCAAAGGCGCAGCAATTGAAAGGCGCAACAACAATCCTAAGCTATTCCAAGACTCATCTGTAGACGTCACTTCATTTTTAAGCAACTTATTATCTACACTAAACTGTCCAGAACCTAGTTGATAAAGTACAAACATCAGCCCAGACAAAGCAATATCTCGCATCTGCACAAACATAGCGGGCGAAGTATAGGTTTTAACAGACAACTCAACACCAGGCGTAGTCACCACGGGCAATGAAAAAACAAACGTCCATAATAAAAAACCATAAATCAAAGCTAAAGGCCGCACCATAAAACCTGCAACCAAAGCAATACCGCTAATTAACTCAAAACTCGATAATGCGGTTAGAAACCCCCAGGGTGTAAAAAACGCAATATCAGTAAATAGAAACTGTAAGAAAAACTCATTAATATAACCTAATGTACCCGTATAACTATTTACAATAGCTTCAGTACGCTGAGGATCAAGCAACTGGCTTAACTTATTATAACCACCCACAATAAACACAATACCCATTCCTATCCTTAAATAGAATGCTGTTTGCAAGTTCGAAAATTCGTTCTTTAAAAATGACATGATATTATTCCTCTCCAACGGTAGTAAAATTGTTAATTATTTTTTTAATATAAATTCAATCACTGTTCAGTAAAGCATAAAAAGTTGATTGATCTGACCAGTACTGGTCGCCTTCCCTCATTGTCCATGGCGTATCACTTTCAATATCACGTAACAAAGGTGAAGCAGATGTAATAAACAAAGAACTCATTTTATTATCATCATTACGTACAAGCTGTAAATGCACAGTAAACTGTTCTGCAATAGAACAATAATGCGCAGCCAGCAAGGTAAAACCATTACGAATTTTATCCGGAATATTAATAGCGAACTTAACTTCGCTTAAAGTCGCATTGAGCTCAGAGAAATCTGTATTCGCCATATCATAATCGGCATGAAAAGGTTTTTTATGACTTAATACAAGCTCATTTAACACTTCTTGCTTGCTAACCCTTACACTCTCTTTATATACAGCCATACTGGACATGCCTAGCGTTATAAATAACAATGCTACAGCACCGTACCTCCAAGCGTTTGATGTATTGCTTTTACTTGATTTGTTGGCCTTATGTAAATTAGAGTCAGGCTTGACTCGAGTAATCACAGATTTTGCAGTCGCGGCCTTAATATCTGCTACTTTTTCTTCGCTTAGAGACTGATGAGAATAATACCGTCTTAACAATGTATCTATATCACTCATAACTCACCTCTAACAAACGTATCGGTAGCCTCATAAAAATGCATACCTAATAACTTTTTAAGTTTTTTCTTGCTACGAAACAAGGAACTCAATACTGTACCTCGACTCGACTTCGTTAACTCTGCAATTTCAGCAGCGGTATAGCCTTCAATAGTATGAAGAAATAGCATTTCCCTTTCAGATGTACGCAACAAACCTAAAGCTCGCTCAAGGACGCTATCAGAAATAGGCGACTCAAACTCCAGTTCATATTCTGGCAAATCATTTACTTGTAAATCGACATCTATATGTATTAAATTATTATGTCGACATTTATCAATAAACAAGTTTCGAATACTGACAAACAGCAAGCCTTTGTTGATATCTTTATTTGCCTTGGATATTTTTACCCATGCGTCATGCACTAAATCCTCAGCGTCATGCTTCTGGCAACATAGCGAATACGCATACCTAAAACCCTGCTGCAACAAATCGTCCGTGGCTTCTCGCACGCGAAATTACCTTTTAAAATGAATGACTAAACGACGCACTAATACCTCGCAGTTTATAAACGAATACAAACCCGTTTTGATTGCATCTTTTTTATTTTTTAATATCGACGACTAAAGAGCTTGAATAAAACTTACTCAAGTCAATAAATGGACATAGGAAATTAGTTTGAGTTCAAGAAGCATTTGCGGAGGTTTGCACCACCCTATAAAAAAGTGGGCAACATATAAAATAAAAAAACGCCGCTATGCAAGAAACATAGCGGCGTTATTAATTAAGAGATTGGTACTTTACTTAGAAACCGTAACTTAAACCTACTTGCAAGAGTGGCCATGCATCATAATCTTTAAATTCTTCATTTACTTCGGCAACCTCAGCATCAAGCGCTGCTTGAATTTGTGTAGTATTAAAGCCAGCAGCCTGCGCTGCAGCTGTTGCATCACTATCTAACGACACTGATGCATTAAAAGAGCCTGTCATAACGACACCTAAGTCAATAGAAAACCCTAGACCACCACCATTACGCACAGCATTACCAAAACCTAAGCCAACATAAGGTGCTGTTGAGGACTCATAGGCAACATCAATGTTTGCACCACCTGTTGAATTAAATGTAATTTGATCGGCGCCATCACCAATCGTGGTTGTAGTATCTATATTAGCCGCACCACTTAGATTATTGTTATTTGCATATAAGCCTAAAGTAATACGAAATGAACCGGCAAAAGGGTGATAATCTAAAAGAAAATATTGATTATCAAACTCTAAATCAACTTGGTAGTCAACACCGTCTTCTTCAAAGTTAGCATCTGTTTCATATGTATTTAAACCTGCACGCACATTTAGTATTCTATTAACACCAACGGTCGCACCTA
>JAHDBX010000076.1 GCA_020630145.1 Gammaproteobacteria bacterium
GCTCACTGTTGGCATATCGTTTGTACCGTTAATAGTAATATCAACCGTACTACTCGTACCATCTATAGATGTTACATTAAACGTTTCGCTATAAGCATCACCAACATTTAAGTTATCAAAAGCATTATGTGCAACAAAGGTCCAACTACCATTACTTAATAATGTAAAATCTCCATACAACCCCGTTATATTGCTTGGTGTAAAAGCATTATCTACATTATCACTATCGCTACTGCTTAAGATACCTGATGTACTAACTGGCGCGTTCGTTTCTGTTAATATTGCATTCACTGATGAGACAGTTGCACTATCATTACTACCATTAATACGTATATCTACTGTACTAGTCGTGCCATCAACACTACTCACATTAAATGTTTCATTAACAAAGTCGCCAATATTTAAACTATCAAATGCACTAGTTGCGGTAAATGTCCAACTACCATCTGTTAGCAAAATAAAGGTCCCTATTGCGCCATTAATAGTCGTTGGCATAAAGGTATTATCAGCATTATCAAGATCATTGCTGGTTAATGTGCCCGATGTAGTTAGAGCTGTGTTTGTCTCGGTTAATACTTCATACGCAGAAGAAACAGTTGCAGCATCATTTGTACCATTGATGACAATATTTACAGAACTAAGCGTTCCATCAATACTATTTACTGAAAATGTTTCATTAAGTGAGTCACCAATATTTAAATTTTCAAATGCACTATTTGCAGTAAATGTCCAGCTACCATCAGATAATAAAGAAAAATCGCCTATCGTGCCTATTATAGAAACTGGCAAGAATGTATTGTCTGCATTATCTATATCAGTACTATGTAAAGTACCTGTGCTTGTTAATACGTTATTTGTTTCTGTTAAAATTTGGCTATCAGATGACACTGTTGCCGTATCGTTTGTGCCATTAATAATAATTTCTACCGTACTGTTCGTACCATCAATGCTGGCGATAGTAAATACTTCATTAACCATATCTCCAGCATTTAAATGATCGTATGCACTATTAGCAAGAAACGTCCAACTACCATTAGCCAAGATAGTAAAATCACCTATGCTACCGCTTATACTTACAGGGGCAAACGTGTCATCCGGGTTATCAGGATCAGTACTTAATAAAGTGCCCGATGTACTAAGCACAGCATCAGTTTCGATAAGTACTTGTGAATGACTTGATACGGTTGCCGAATCATTACTACCGTTAATCGTAATATCTATAGTTCCTGGAGTACCATCTACAGTTGTAACATTAAAGGTCTCACTAACTGAGTCACCCACGTTCAAATGATTATAAGTAGAGCTGGCTGTGAACGTCCATGCACCGTTTGATAACAGTACCACCTCACCTATTACGCCATTAATCGTTATTGGTGTAAATGTATTGTCGACATTATCAACATCGCTGCTTGTTAAAACTCCACTACTCACTATAGCAACATTAGTTTCACTAAGCGTTTGGCTTGCTGCTGTTAATATAGCGGCATCATTAGTGCCGGTTACCGTTATAGTAATTGTAGCAGGCGCACTTTCACCACCTTCATTATCAGTAGCAACATAGTCAAAAGATACCGTGCGACTATCGCCCGGCGCCAAATCATCAAAGCTGCCAGCAGGATTAAAATTATAGCTACCATCACTATTAAAGCTCAGTAACCCTTCTGCAACTGTACTTTGCAAAGTGTAATAACTAATCGTGCCATCAGAATCTGTTGCTACCGGCACATTACCACTGAATATTGCTGCATCTTCATCTATAGTAGCAACGGCATTACTGGCAATCGGTATAAGATTAGTATCAATAGTATGTGTTGATAAAGCACTTGCGGTAAAGGGGTTACCTGCATTATCGGTTCCAGTGACAGTAACACTAAAACTGGTATCTGCGACTAAATCAGACCCTGCAACATGAATAGAAAAGGTATTACCTGTTAATACTGTACCCAAATAAGTATTGCCATTAATAACCATACTTACACTGTCACCGGGTGATGCATCACCAGAAACACGGCCAGTAACATTAACAGTAGCAGCCGCTTCAACAGTATCAAGAATATTATCGGATGTTATTGGGTCAATACTGACATTGGCCGAAGCCATAGTATCAACGGTAAAATCAGCACGACTACTGGCAGTATATGTACCACCCGCACTATCCGTAACCGTAGCAATAACGTTTGGATCAGCAATTAGATCACTACCCGGAACACTTATGGCAAAAGTATTATTTGCTAATACGACACCTGTATATATATTGCCGTTTACGTTAATACTAACCGTATCATTAACCCCTGCATCACCACCTACAATACCTGTAACAGCTAAGAGACCTGCACTCTCTACTGCATTAATAACATTGTCAACAGTAATGGCATGAATAGCAATACTTGCTGACGGGCCTTGTTGAACAAAATTATTACTATCATTTTCGCTAATAAAGTTAGCTTTATTAAACCCACTGTTATCAAAAGAAAAAGGCCTTAACCCCGTATCAACTTCACCTTCCCTACCTTCACGCACATAGTCGGATGACTGATGTAGAGCACTAGCTTCATCATTGCCTAAATCACGTACACCTGCTGCCGTTGGCTCTAACTCCGCTAAATCTAAACCTTCAATAATTGCCTGCTGCAATGCAATGACTTGATCCACCTGATTACTAGCATAAGCGCCACTATCAAATGATACCGTTTCATCTAGCAGGACTTCTGACTGAGCGGCAATGGGGAGTTTATTACCATTGTAAAAAACGATAACAACTTCTGTATTACTGCCAGTAATGAGTACATCACCTTCTCTGACAGTATCGCCAATATTAATAACTTTGATGACACCTTCTGGTGTACGTACTTGTGCCGCGCCTGTCTGTTCAGCGACATATCCTATTTCTTTAGCTGCCATAGCAAAAACTCGTTATGTGATTACTCTACATATCGGCGTATTTGTATGTATAAATAGTGTACTAAGGTACTAAAGTGGAAGATAACCACAATGAGAAAAGCCGGAAAAATTCCTAAGGTTGCAAGTAAATAGCCAAAGCCACCCTGTCTTTAACAGCGAGCTTTTCATATATATGTGTAAGATGAGATTTCACTGTACGCTCTGATATGTCATGCTCGCGTGCAATTAACTTGTTACTTTTTCCTTCAGCAATGCTCATAGCAATTTGTTTCTCACGAGGAGTTAAGCGTTTTAATTGCAGCTCATTCGAATCTGCACTCGTATTTTTGTGCGCAAGCTTTAAAGCTTTTGTTAGTAATTGAGGCGGATACCAACTTTGGCCATTCTTGACTACGTCAATTAGTTGCTGATAATGCTGGCCTGCCATATAACTATTGCAATAAGCTTGTACGCCTTGCTGCGCATAGTGCAACATATTTTTAATACTTGGTACATCATCAACAATAACTATCTTACTTACAATAGTTAAACTATTATTAATAAAATCAAATACTTGAAAATCAGTATAGCTATTAATATGTATGACATAAATACTATCTTCTGTGAACTGCAGAGGCAATTCTAAGGTTTCAAAAAAACAGGCTTGCATAGTAACAAGCCGCTTGAAGTGCTGCTTTAATGAAGCTGATTGTGAATATACGACAATCGACATACTAGCTCTCTGTTAGTGCTTTTTGCAAACCACGGTTAATCGGTTTAAGTAAATACTCTAGTATCGTTTTCTTAGCTGTAATAATATCTGCTTCGCTCGTCATACCTACCTTAATTTTCAGCAAGCGCTTTTCATTGCCTAAATGAGCCTGATCAGGTATTACCCTAACAATATAGAAACTATTACCATTATCATCCGTAGTGGTATCGGCACTAACAAAATTGACTTTACCACTTAGGCTGCCATGTATGGCAAAGTCATAGGCCGAAAACTTTAAGCGAGTTTCTTGACCTACACCAATTGATGCGATATCAGCAGATTTAATACGTACCTCAACCAGCAGTGATTCACCCAAAGGTACAATTTCTAAAACTTGCGCACCTGGAGCAACAACACCACCTATTGAATTGGCATACAAGCGCTTAACAACGCCTTTGACGGGTGAACGTAATGTTGTACGGCTAACCCGGTCTTCTAATGCGGTTTGGGTTTGTGCAATACGAGATACCTCTGCCATCACTTGATTAAGCTCACGTTTTGCTTGGTTACGAAAATCTAAACGACTTTGCTCTAATTTACCACGCGCCTCTTCAATCGCTGACTGTAGTCTAGGTACGGATATATTTGCAATTTCTAATTCACCTTCTACTTCTGCTTCACGTTGTCTTAATTGCAAATAATCAATTTCACTAATGATGCGTTCTTCCATTAGTGGTTTTTTTATTTTTAGCTCTTGCTTTAGCAGGCTTAAACTTCTTTTTAGTTGCCGAGCTTTAGATTGCGCTTCTGCTAGGCTCGTTTGCTGCTGACGCACCTGCTCTTCATAAATGCTTAAGGTTTCATTAAGTTGTTGTTTATTGGTTTCGAATAAACTTTTTTCCGAGCGGATTAAATCAGGCGCAACCTTACTTAAATCAGAATCCATATTAAAAACTTCATCATGTGCTTCAGCAGTTAATCGCAACACCTTTGCACGCAGTTCATTGTACTTTAAGCGATTTTCTTGAAAAGAACTAGAAAAGGCAACTGCGCTCAATTTCAATAGAGGTTAATTGGCATTGACCAAATCTCCTTCTCGCACCAAAATTTCAGCGACAACACCACCTTCTAAACTTTGCACTTCTTGCACTTGTCGAGCAGGAATAACTTTACCTGAACCACGTACCACCACATCGATTTGTGCCCAAGCCATCCACAATAATGTAACAAAGAAGAATGCACTAATCACGAACACCGTTATCATTAAATGTTTAGGCGAGCGCTCCACCACTGCTGCTGATAAGCTACGCATATAAGCCAAGTCGCTATCAACATGCATTTTTTCAGGTATATTATTAGGTTCTTGTACGCTCACACTAAATCCCTTGCAATGCCTTCATTACTTTTTCTTTTGGTCCGTCCATAACAATACGTCCATCATCGACTACAATTAAACGCTCAACCAAACTCAGCATTGCTGTTTTATGCGTGATAAGTAGCAGTGTTTTATCACGTGTATAATCAAATAAACGTTTTCTTATCATTGCCTCTGTAGTGTTATCCATATGGCTAGTTGGTTCATCTAGCATTAAAATAGGCTCGTCTAACAGCAACGCCCTACCAAGTGCTATGGCTTGCCGCTGGCCACCAGACAGGCAAACACCTTGTTCGCCAACCGTTGTATCAAAACCCGCTGGCAATTTATTTACAAACTGGTCAACACCGCTCAACTCAGCTGCTTGCAATAACCTTTCATCATTAACCTGAGGGTTCCTATACACCATATTTTCACGAATACTGCCTCGCATTAAACCAATATCTTGAGACAAATAACCGATATGACGACGTAAGTCAGCAGGGTCGATCTGGTTACTATTAATACCATCAATAGATATTGCACCTTCACTTGCTTCATATAAACCAATTAACAACTTGGTAATGCTGCTTTTTCCTGAACCTACCTTACCAATAATGCCAACATGTTCTTGTGGTTTAATCATTAAGCTAATATCGGACAGGGATGCTTGCTGCGCCTCAGGGTAAGTAAAGCTGACATTCTTAAACTCAATCTGACCATCAAATATGGGTCGACGAACATATTGCTTCTGCTCCATTCTTTCAACGGGCATATGCATTAAATCATCCAAAGTATTAAATACGGTTCGTGTTTGTTGATATTGTGAAATTAATGTTGCCACTTGTCCCATTGGCGACACTGCACGAGACGACAGCATCACTATAGCTATCAAACCACCTAGAGATAGCTGTAAATCGCTTATTTGATATATACCTAAAATAATAATGCCGACAGTATTTAACTGCATTAAGAATTGCGTCACAACAGCAATAGAATTAGATAGCATGCGACTGCGCATAGATTTTCTAGCAATTTCACCCGAAGACTCTTCCCATACCCACTGCGAATGATTAGCCGCACCTAAGGATTTTATTGTTTGAATAGAGTGCAAACTTTCAATTAAATGTGCATTTTTATTCGCCGATGCTTCAAAAGTGGACTCTATACTTTCACGTAAGGGCTTTATAATAACAAAGCTATAAAGCAGCAGCGCCGCCATAATAAACATAGGCACTGCAACTAGAGGTCCACCTATATATGAAATTAAAACCAGCAATAAAAGTGAAAAAGGCAAGTCTACTAAGGTTGCCATTGTTGAAGCTGTAAAAAAATTTCGTATACTTTCAAAGTCGCGTAAGTTATTAGCAAATGCTCCTATACTTTTAGGCCAATGATCCATTTTAAGATTTAAAACTTGTTCAAATATAATAGATGACATGATCACATCACTTTTTTTACCAGCCACCTCTAAGAAGTAAGTTCGTATAAACTTAAGTGCCATATCGAATATATACACAACCATTACACCAACTGCCAAGACCCACAACGTTTCAAGCGCATCATTGGGTACGACACGATCATATACATTCATCGTAAACAAAGGGGTAGCTACGACAAATACATTAATAAGCAACGAAGCCAAGATAACGCTTAAAAAGACTTCTTTCGAACGTGCTAAAGTAGTCCAAAACCAGTGCCCTTGTTTTTTTGACACAGGCGACGATGATGTATTTTCTTGTTTAAATTCTTTTTTAAGCAAAAATGCAAAACCAATATATTCTTTCGCTAGCTTGTCTACGCTAAGCCATTCTTCTCCACCATCAACCTCTGGAAAAATAACACGTGCCCGTTGATTTTTATGATCAATGCTTTCTAATATACAAGCATTCCTATTTTCCAAAACCAAAATACAAGGCAGTAACAATTCAGAAATTTGTGATAAATCACGCTTAATTAAACGTGAAGCAAAACCAGCTCGCTTGGCCACACGCGAAAACATGCCTTTTGAGCTTTTAATAGAAAATAGTTCAGGGCCTATTTCGCCGGGTTTAACAGGCAAGCCAGAAATCAAGGATTCTACTGAAACAGGCCTATTAAACAGCTTGGAAAAAATAACCAAGCACTCTAATAGTGGGTCATAATGCTGATTTCCAGTATTCATCTTATATCCTCAGAACGACCTAAAAAATGACCTTGCACGCCATCAACACCTATAGCTAATAAACGATCACATAAGTTTTTCTCATCTACACCCACAGCAATTAACTGAATATCCAAACTTTTGGTTAAATCACGCAATGCCTGATAAGCTTCTGAAACGCCATCTGCACTGATATCATCTAACTTTTTAGCATTTACCTTTATATAATCTGGCCGTAAAGTCTGCAAAGACTGCATAGAGCTGTTTAAATCGAAGTGATCAATGCCAAAACTTTGCTGCCCTTTTTTTACGACCTCTTCCATTAAATGCAAATACACTTGCGTTTTGCCG
>JAHDBX010000077.1 GCA_020630145.1 Gammaproteobacteria bacterium
ACTTGTGCTGTACATATATTCGAGGTCGCTTTTTCACGGCGAATATGCTGCTCTCGCGTTTGCAATGCTAAACGGTAAGCGGCATTACCTGCACTATCTTTAGATACCCCAACTAAACGCCCGGGCAAAGATCGTTTATACTTTTCGCTAGTCGCCATGTAAGCGGCATGTGGCCCACCAAAACCTAGCGGTACACCAAAGCGTTGCGTATTACCTACAGCAATGTCTGCGCCCAGCTCTGCTGGCGACTGCAGTAATACTAAAGCCATAACATCAGCCGCCATAGTGACAAGTGCATGTTGTGCATGAGCTGTTTCTATCAGTGCTTTGAAGTCGCGC
Organism: Gammaproteobacteria bacterium; assembly: GCA_020630145.1. GTDB lineage: Bacteria > Pseudomonadota > Gammaproteobacteria > HTCC5015 > HTCC5015 > JAHDBX01. The sequence continues at coordinate 340 of JAHDBX010000077.1, forward strand.
ACTTCACCATCTACACCCGGGTACTGTAATAAAACACCAAATACGTTATCAATATTATCAGCTGTAGGCTCGCCGACTATTACATCTATACCCATAGGAGTAGCACGGGTTTTTATTATATCGATGGTTTGCGGCAAACAATGTTGATCAACAAAGTAACGATTAGATTTTTCTTTGCCTTTACGTTGACGCAAACTCAATGTCATTGCTTCTGCTGCGGCTGTACCTTCGTCTAACATTGATGCATTTGAGATTTCCAAACCCGTTAAATCACTGATTAAGGTTTGATAATTTAGCATTGCCTCTAAACGACCTTGGGATATTTCTGGCTGATATGGTGTATAGGCCGTATACCACGCAGGGTTTTCTAGTATATTGCGCAAAATTACATTTGGCGTGGCAGTATTATAGTAACCTTGCCCAATATAAGATTTATACACTTTATTTTTTTTTGCTAAACTCTTTAACTCCGCCAGCGCTTCTACTTCAGAAAGAGCTTGGCCAACCGCTAACTCTTCAGCTTGCAAGATATTATCCGGCACAACCGCTTTTATAAATGACTGCATATCTGCATAACCTAAGGTTTGCAGCATAAGAAGTTGGTCTTCAGTTGTTGGGCCAATATGACGGTGTTCAAATAACATTTTTTGCCTTACTCTTTCTATTGCTTATAAAGTGTATTGTGTCGGTAGCACTTAGGTAAATTGATGCTCAAGAAAATAGTTGAGCAAGGTATTCTGTGCTAGCCTCGGTAATAATTTTGTTTAACAAATGGTAGCTTTGCTACGGTAATAGGTATTTCACGGCCACGAACAAGCGCTTTTAATGATGTGCCTATCGCATCAGCGGGTTTATCTACATAGCCCATAGCTACAGGCACTGACAAACTAGGGCTGTAACCACCGCTGGTCACGACACCGACTTTTTCACCAGTACTATTAATAATTTCTGCGCCTTCACGCACAGGCGCCTTACCTTCAACGGCTAAACCCACGCGTTTACGTGTAATACCCTGTTGCATTTGCTTTGCTATAACATCACTACCAATATAACCATTGGCCTTATCACCATCTGGGCGTCGACTTTTACTAATACTCCATAATAAAGCCGCTTCTAATGGTGTTGTATCCGTATTCATATCATGTCCATATAAGCACAGGCCAGCTTCTAGACGTAAAGAGTCTCGCGCACCTAAGCCAATTGCTTTTACTTGTTCGTCTTCGAGTAAACGTTTTGCAAAGTCAGCGGCCTGATCAGCAGGTAATGCTATTTCAAAACCATCTTCACCGGTATAACCGGAGCGTGTAATACGGTAAGTAGTGCCATTATGCTCAATTTGCAAACCGTCCATAAAGACTAAGCGACTAACTTCAGGAATAATTTTTTCTAATACCTCACAAGCCCTAGGCCCCTGCAAGGCTAGCAAAGCATAATTATCGAGGTATGTTATATCTATATCACTCAGTTTAGATTTCAAATGGGCTAAATCCGCATGCTTGCAAGCAGCGTTAACAATCAAGCCAATACAGTCATCAGCCCAGCGTGTAACCATTAAATCATCTAATATACCGCCCTTTTCATTAGTCAATAAGGCATAGCGCTGCTGATTGATCACTAATGACTGCACATCTATTGGCACTAGCTTTTCTAAGGCAAGGTCTACATTTTCACCCTGTAATAGTATTTGCCCCATATGCGATACATCAAATAAGCCCGCTTGGGTACGCGTATGTAAATGCTCTGTTTTTATGCCCTCAGGGTACTGAACAGGCATATCGTAGCCAGCAAAGGGCACCATTTTGGCACCTAGTGCTACATGCAAGTCGTACAGTGGTGTTTTTGCCGTTTTTTCTATAGCGGGGGAAGACATAGGCTAATCTCAAAACATAGGTTATAGGAATATTACGGCAAGATTTTAGATTAGTAAAATTAATAATCTATATCACCTCATAAAAATTACTTATAATAAGCCTCATGACTAAAGCTAATAACAAACATCTACCAACCGAGTCGCTAAAGGCTTTTGCCACCGTATGTGACTTAGGCAGTTTTACCCTTGCCGGAAAACAACTTAATCGCACCCAACCTGCTATTAGCTTACAAATACAGAAGTTAGAAACCAGCCTCAACCATACCCTATTCCAACGCGACAAAGGCAACTTGACATTAACCCCTTCCGGGGAAACTTTATTAGGTTATGCAAAGCGTATATTGGCTTTACATGAAGAATTACATGCGGAATTTGACGACAAAAGTTTGTCAGGGCAATTGCGGCTTGGCATACCCAGTGAGTTTGCAACAACCTTATTACCCAGTATTATCAGCGAATTTGCAAATGACCACCCCAATATAACCTTAGATGTAACCTGCGACTTGAGCACACACTTATTATCGGCAATGAAACGACACCATTATGACTTAATATTGGCTCTACATGATGATGGCGATGAAGCAGGTGAAGGCTTAATTAAACATGAAGAGCTAGTTTGGGTCGGAAAAGACAAAAAAGCATTAAATATGCAACAAGCGCTGCCTTTAGTTGTCGCACCTGAAGGCTGTATATATCGGCACAGAGGCAGTCAGATACTTCGGGAGAATAACATTGCTTGGCGCATAGCCTATACCATTCCTGACTTGTCTGGCATTCAAGCCGCTATAGAAGCAGGATTGGGTATAACCGTTTTAACAAAAAATACCGTACCGAAGAACCTGCATATTTTGTCAGCCCAAAAGTATGGTTTACCTAACTTAGGTAAAATTGGTATTAGTTTATTATCAAAAAACCGCAGTCAAGCCGTACAAAAATTAATACAATATATACAACACAATATCTAATTGACGTTTTACTTTAAGGATACACACATGTTTAGATCAACACTCTTTGCTTTATTATTAACCTTTGTTTCGCTGCAGACATATGCCGCCGATAAACTCACTCCCCCTCCAGCACCAGAAAAACAAGCCACAACAGCTATTATAGAAACGAGCTTAGGCAACATTACCTTACGCCTAAAGCCTGAAGTTGCTCCCAAACATGTAGAGAACTTTGTTACTTTAAGTAAAAGTGGTTTTTATGACGGTACAATTTTTCACCGTGTTATTCCGGGCTTTATGATACAAGGCGGCGACCCTAATACTAAAGATAAAAACAATACAGCACGTTATGGCCAAGGCGGCCCCGGCCACACTGTTAATGCAGAGTTTAATGATATTTCGCATAAGCGCGGCATTTTATCTATGGCCAGATCACGTAATCCAAATAGTGCTGGCTCACAATTCTTTATCGTTGTTAAAGATTCCCCGTTCTTGGATAAGCAATATACAGTTTTTGGCGAAGTCCTTGAGGGTATGGATGTTGCGGATAAAATTGTTTCACAAAAAAGAGACGGCCGCGATAACCCGCTTGAACGAATAGAAATGAAAGTAAGTATAAAATAAAGACAATTAACGATTATTTACAACTAATCGTATTGATATTTTTGAGAAAGCGTTTATCCTATCGCTGCTTATTTACACTTAGGGGGAAAAAATGAGCTTAATTAAAGAATTTAAAGATTTCGCGATCAAAGGCAATATGATGGATATGGCCGTTGGTATTATCGTTGGTGCAGCTTTTGGTAAAATTGTATCTTCTCTTGTAAAAGACATCATTATGCCACCTATCGGTGTGGCTTTAGGTGGTGTTGACTTCAGCGATTTAGCTGTTGTACTACAAGAAAAAACAGCTGACGCTGATGCAGTATTACTAAAGTGGGGCGCGTTCTCACAAACAATTATTGATTTCTTAATTGTTGCTGGTGCCGTTTTTGTTGCTGTAAAAGTAATCAACGGCATGAAAAAGAAAGAAGAAGAAGCACCTTCTGCGCCACCAAAGCCAACTAAAGATCAAGAACTACTATCTGAAATTCGTGATTTACTGAAGAAATAAATCACTAGACTAATATAGCTAGTATCGGGCATGTTATTTCGGTAACATGCCTTTTTTATTTATGTTAAATAAACTACTCAACAACAAGCGCTTATTCATAACACTATTTGTATTCATGCTGATAGCCGTTAGCTGGCAATCGCTCGTGCCCAAACCACTGGATGCCTTTCAGTATACTTCAGACAAGACGCTGCACTTTATTGGCTGGTTTTCATTAGGTATTAGCCTATTACTAGGCATTAATAAAAAGTATATTTTAATGGCTTGCTGCCTTCTATTTATTTACTCTATAGGCATAGAGATTGGGCAACACTTTATACCAGGAAGGTTTTTTTCTTTATTAGATATTGTTGCCAACGGCAGCGGTATTATTGCTGCCTGGCTAGTCAAGTACCTGATTAAGGTTTAATTAAAAATAATTGTCCTATTTTTGTAAACCAAGGTTTTACGTTGCATATGCTTCCATAGAGCATTCGCTAATACGGTTTTCTCAAGGTCTCTACCCTTTCTTATAAACTCGTCAACTTCCTCACTATGACTCACTCGGCTCACATCTTGAGAAATAATTGGACCAGCATCTAAATCAGCTGTAACGTAATGACTTGTTGCACCAATAATTTTTACACCACGCGCATGCGCTGAGTGATACGGCTTAGCACCCGGAAATGCAGGTAAGAAAGAATGATGTATATTAATAATACGGTTAGGGTACTGATCAATAATATCTGCGGTTAAAATTTGCATATAACGCGCTAATACAATGAAGTCGATTTTATGCTGCTTCAATAATTCGACCTGACGCTTTTCTTGCTCAGCTTTATTATCGGCTGTAATAGGCAAGTGGTAAAAATCTATACCAAATTGCTCTGCTACAGGGCGCATATCCTCGTGATTACTCACAATAAGTGGAATTTCAATATCCCATTCACCGGACTGGTAACGAGAAAGTATGTCATAAAAACAATGCGGCAACTTTGAAACAAACAAAGCCATTCTTTGTTTTTCGCCAGAAAAAAACAACTGAAACGACATTGAGAAACGATGTGCAATTTGCTTTTCAAAAGCATCAGCAACGGCATTATTCTCTAAATTAAAATTTTCCAAGTCCCACTCAACACGCATAAAAAAAGCATCGGTATCAACATGTTGCTCTAAGTGCAGCACATTACCCATATGGCGTTGAATAAATTCTGTTACAGCCGCGACCAAACCAACTTGGTCATCACACTGTATTAATAAAGTTGCGGATTGTTTACTCATAATGTATTTATCTTGATAATATTTTTAGCAGTTCTTCAATAATTTTTGCCGTTAAGCCCCAAACACGGTGACCTTTGTATTCTTTGTAGACAGTCGTTACACCTTCCGGCAAGCCTAGTACCGTGGCCGAATCAAGGTTAGTTTGATCCACCAACCACCTCAGCGGAATAGTAAAAGCACTGGCTACTTCCGCCGTTTGCAAGACTAAGTCTTGTGGCCAAGAAACGCAAGCAATAACCGGCCTAACTTGATAAGCATTACGACTGAGTTTCATTGGTAACAACCCCAATACTTCACTAACATCAACATCTATACCTATTTCTTCTCTAGTCTCACGTATAGCCGTTTCAATAAAGTCTTTATCATTCTTTTCAACTTTACCACCAGGAAAAGCAATCTGGCCTGAATGCATATCATTTGGGTTTGTTGCACGCTCAATAAAAAGTAATGATAGCTGCCCTTCTACTGTTACTAAAGGTAATAACACGGCCGCGGACTTCGCTCTTTCTTCAGGGATATTCAGCCATGCTTCGGTATCAGTATGGCTTTCCTGATACAGCTGTAGCGTTTCTAACACATTACTCAACAACAATTGCTTATGCACTATTTTTGATTACACTAGGTTTTATTGCATTAGGCGCAAATACTAATGGTTTAACATCATCACTATTATTTGCTTGTATGGGTTCTTCATTGTCAAAAGCTTTATCTAATTCTGCAATTGCATCAAGATCTAAATTGGCAAAATCAAATAACTCCCGATCTAGCATATGTGAAGGTGTTATACGCTGCATAGATTTAAAAATATTAATCACTCGACCAGGCTGTTGTTTATCCCAAAGCTGCAACATGGATTTAATGTTTTTACGTTGTAAATTTTCTTGTGAGCCGCATAAATTACACGGAATAATAGGGAAGGCTTTTACCTCTGAAAAAGCCGCAATATCTTTTTCACGGCAATACGCTAAAGGCCTAATAACCGTATTTTTTTTATCATCACTTATTAACTTTGGCGGCATCGATTTCATACGCGCACCATAAAACATATTTAAAAATAGTGTTTCTACCATATCATCAGCATGATGGCCAAGCGCTATTTTGGTTGCGCCAAGCTCACCTGCAACACGATATAAAATACCTCTACGTAAGCGAGAACACAGAGAACAGGTTGTTTTACCTTCTGGGATTTTTTCTTTAACAATACTATAGGTATCTTCTTCAACAATTCGGTATTCAACCCCTATAGAATCTAAATACTGCGGCAATATATGCTCGGGAAAGCCTGGTTGTTTTTGGTCTAAGTTAACCGCTATCAATTTGAAGTCAATTGGCGCATTAATTTGCAAGCTACGTAAAATTTCCAATAAAGTATAGGAGTCTTTACCACCCGATAAACAGACCATTACGGTATCACCATGCTCTATCATCGAAAAATCATCAATGGCTTTACCTACTTCTCGGCGTAGGCGTTTATGTAACTTATTCGTGTTATAGGTATTCATATTGTTTACTTTTAGCTGTATTTTATCATATTTAGCATGTGTCATTTTTCTGTTCAAAAATAGGCTTTACAAACGCCTATACTGACGCAATAAATTGCCCTTTTCCGACGAAATGCATGGATATTCTATTTCTATCTCCTACACTTATTATTAAGTACTGATTGTTTCCTAAGCTATTTATGTAGTCGACCGATAAATTAAGAAGAGGTAATAATATGAACAGTCACGATAGAAAGCACGCCAGCGCGGATTATAGCGTTTATGTAGAGAGTTCTTTAACAGATTTAGACGATGTGCCTGATGATTTACTTGAGCATGCCCAAGAATACATAGAATCTAGGGCCGAAAGTGAT
>JAHDBX010000078.1 GCA_020630145.1 Gammaproteobacteria bacterium
GTATATATTTTACTTAAACGATTACCCATAAACGACTTCCAATATAAATAATAAAATTAGAGTGGACTAAGCGACTTGCTTTGTTGCTTGCAAGTCGCATCATAGTACAATTGCAATTGAAAAATAATTGCAGTAAAACAATACTGAATTTCTTTTTTATAAACACAAGCGTCAATCCATATTAAGGCGAGCTTGATCAAGCTTGTCACAAACTAACTCGGCACCATCTAGAATACGTGCAGTATGTCTGCTAACAATATCTGGGTTAACAACGAATAAATTACCATGCTTAACTGCCTGCATACTGGGCCACTTCTTCCAAGATGCTAAAGCCTTATCGCTGGATTGAGACTGACTACCCGTCATAATTACCATGGGGTCTATACTAACTAATGACTCAATACTAACAATAGGTGCTTTAATTGGCTCATCAGCAAAAATATTTATGCCACCACACAAATTTAACACATCACTGATAATTTGCTTACCGTTAATGGTATAAAGAGGATCATCCCATACTTGATAAAAAACTGAGACTTGCCTCTTATTTGCTTGATCAACTTGTATTTTCCTGAGTCGTTCAATATGTTGCCTTGCTGCTTTTTCTGCAACTGACTCCCTGCCTGTTAATACACCAATATTACGCAGCGCCTTCGCAACGTCTTCTACCTTTGTAGGCTCATCAAGGTAAACAGGAATACCTAGCTGTCTTATTTTTTCAAGAAAATGTGAAGGCGTTCCTGACTGCCAAACAAAAACCACATCAGGTCTTAAAGCAGCAATAGCTTCAATATTAAACTTATTATATCCACCTACTGATGGCAGCGCTTTTGCTGCTGGCGGATAATCAGCATAATCGACGCTTGCTAACAATAAATCACCTGCTCCAGCACTGTATACATTTTCAATAATATGCGGCGCTAAAGCAATAATACGTTCAGCAGGTTTTGCCAAGCTTACGATTGCACCACTATCATCATCAACACTAAGCATTGAAGTACTAGAAACGCTGCCAGTATCAAATTCGGCATTATCACACGCTATAACAAAACAAGATAAAACAACAATTTTTATAACGTGCATTATCATTTACTTTTCCTTGCTAAACCGATGGCTTCAAAAAGTTTATGTCTACAATGAGCAATGCTGCTGCGTGCCTTACCTAAAGTATGGCCTAAATTACTCATACTGACTTTACAGCCCCAACACGACAGGTTTACCCGTAACAGGATGAGGTATTATTTGGCACTCAACATCAAACAATGTTCGCATGTTTGACTCCTGCAATATCTCGTCAGGCTTACCTTGCGATAACACTTCACCCTTATAAACAGCCAATAACTCATCAGAATAATGAGCAGCAATATTCAAGTCATGCAATACCATCAAAATCGTTACACCGCTTTGCGAAAATTTTTGTAGAAAACGCATTAGCATTTGCTGATGACCCAAATCCAATGATGATGTTGGCTCATCTAAAATGAGAATACGCTGACCTACACAGTCTTCGGCTCGCCATATTTGTGCGAGTACTCGTGCAATTTGAACGCGCTGCTTTTCACCACCCGATAATTGTGGATACAAACGTGCTGAGAAAGCCGTCATTTCAACTGCTTCAAGGCTGGCGTGTACGATATCATCATCAACCTGTCTACCTGTCTGGTGTGGCGTCCTTCCCAGCCTTACTACTTCCTCTACAGAATACGGAAAATTTAATAGACTTAATTGCGGTAACATTGCCAAAGAACGCGCACGCAATTCACTGCTCAAATTAATATCAGCACGCACGCCGTTCAGCAACAACTCACCAGACAAAAGTTTATAGTCACCCATAATGGCTTTTAACAAGCTTGATTTGCCAGCGCCATTAGGCCCTATTATTGTAGTAATGCTATTAGACGCTACATCAAATGAAATATCACGTAAAATTTCCTGCTGTTTAGCATCAACTTGTAATGAAAAATGCCGTACGCCGATACTCATAGCTTAAGACTCCTGCATACCATATCGGTGTCGTTTACGTAATAGCGCAATAAAAAAGGGAGCGCCTATCAACGCTGTCACAATACCCACTGGAATTTCAGCAGGCGCAATAATGGTTCTCGATGCTGTATCAGCAAATAACAAAAGTATCGCACCAAAAATTAAAGAAGCCGGTAACAAATAGCGATGATCCGGCCCAATAATCAAACGCATAATGTGCGGAACAATTAAGCCAACAAAACCAATGCCTCCTGCAATAGACACTGACACGCCTACTCCTGCTGCAACTAAAATAATTAAATGCACTTTAATTTTTTGAACAGCAATACCTAAATGCTTTGCTTCAGACTCACCCAATAATAAAGCATTCAATGCCAAATAATAACGGTAGAAAAATAGACTTAACACTGTCAGGACTATAGACATAAGAAGCACATGAGAAAAACTAGCGCCATCTAAACCGCCCATGCGCCATAAACTAATACGGCGCAAAGACTCACTGTCTGATATATATTCCAAAAGACTAGTAAAACCGCCCGCTAGGGCTGTGACGGCAATACCGGCCAATAGCATCGTCGCAACCGATGTACCATTACGACCCGTTGCTAACGAATACACCAATACCACTGAAAGCAATGCAAAAATAAATGCGCCAAAACTAACAAGTGAAATACCCCAGGACGAATAAACAAACTCACTGGCACCAAATGCACTGCCACCCAAAGCAATAACAGAGGTAGCCCCAATCGAAGCACCGGCAGATACACCAATTAAAGAGGGGTCAGCAAGGGGGTTTCTAAATAAACCCTGCGTTACCACTCCACAAGAAGCTAAAGTCGCACCGATCAATAAGGCTAATAAGGTACGGGGTAAACGAATTTTTTCAATAATAAGTTGAGTATTACTTTCAACTGCAGCGTCTGAAAAGGGGTTAAGAATAGAATAAAGACCTGATATGGACAAAGGCACACTGCCTAATAATAACGACCCCAATAGGCAAAAAAACATAAGTATAGATATACCAATTAGGAAACTGACTTTTCTTTTATGTTGAAATCGTAAACTCATCGTAGAATTATACTCAAAAACACAAGACGACAACGGTAATAAAAAAGCCCAAGAGCGTAACTCTTGAGCTTTTTTCCATATATAAAGACATACAAACGTTTTATACCTGTATGCCTAATCAAAGTTGTTACCTCTTAAAACTGATAACTGGCTTTAAACGTAAAATTACGCGTTGGAGCAGGAGTATAAACCCTATCAGAGCCTTCAACTACATATGACTCGTACTCTTCATCAAACAGGTTATTGACTTTAAACTGATAAGACCTATTATTAAGCCTGTATATAGTTGTCAGGTTAAATACGCTATATGAATCAACCTTCTCTCCACTGTTTGCATTATCACTAACAGCAAACCTATCGCCAACATACGTGCTATCAAGTCTTATGTTCGTATTTTTAATACCGGAATAGTTGAAAAATACGCCTGTTGTTATATCAGCTACAAAGGGAATATCATTACCACTATTTGCACCTGAGTCAAACTTAGCATCAACCGAATTCACATTAAAACCAAGCTGATAAGCAGGCTGGGCATAGTTGTATGCCAAACTCACACCTTTACGTAAAGATTTATCAGCATTAACATTTGCACCCGCAAAAAAACCACCCACTGGGGTTGGTGCAGTAGAATCATAAATAATTTCATCTTCAAGTGCTAACTCATAAATATTGACAGAAATCGTTGATTTATCGATATTCAAGTCTGCCCCCATTTCTTTTGATAAGCCCGTTTGTGGATCCAAACCTAAAACACCAGGCGATGTATAAGCTTGCTCATCTACCTTCGCCAAACGGTAACTCTCCGCTACACGCAAATAATAACGCATATTTTTATTAGGACTAAATGCTAGGCCCAACTCAGATGCAGTTGTACTATTCTTAAACTCTGTTCCGCTTGGATATAAACTAGGGTCGATTAATTCATCCTGAACTTTACTTTTTCGACTACCGAATACAACATCAAATTTACGTGTTAGCGGCACAGTGGTTTGAAAGAAAATATCTCGTGTAGTTTGCTGGTTTTCCCTACCCCAACCAAAGACAATATCAGAAACATTGTAGTCGGCACCTAATAAGATAGATAAGTCACCTGCACCAAGTTTATATTTACCTGATAAGCGCGGATTTAAACCACCATGGCTTCTTTCGGTTTCACTTTGACTGCCCGTAAATGTTCTACCACTCGATATAGACACTTGCTCAGCTTCTCGGGTAAATGCATCGACTTTATATAACCATTGCTCAGATAGCTTAGCCTCAACACCTATGCGCGCAATATCAGTTTCAGTATTAGAAAAATCGTTTGTGAAATTCGACAAAACCTGCGTTCTATCTTGCTCTAATTCAGCGAGGGTTAAACCACCTGAGCGTTCAAAGTTATCATTGACTCTTTCTAATTCAACATAAAAAAGGCTATCATTTTTTTGATAATCCATACGTAACTGAGAACTACTTTTTTCTGCAGCAGTATGGTCTCTATAATTATCCGTATCTAAAAAGTCAAAGTCACCAGAAAACCATAAGTTTTGGCTAAACTTCTCCGTTACACTCGCTTGTAAAGCACGTTTATTGTAACTGCCGATAGATAAGTTTACAGAACCCTCTAAACCATCAGCACCAGCAAAGTAATTATCTTTTGTAATAATATTAATCACACCACCTACGGCCTGATCGCCATAAAGAACGGCAGCACTACCCTGAAAAATTTCAACTCTTTCAATAGAACCGATAAAAACACTATTCAAGTCGGGTCTGGAAATATCATTATTGTTGAGTCGTCGACCATCAACTAATATCATGACATTGCTCGCTGAGTTTTCCGAGCTAATACCCCGTAAACTTACTACTTCTCCACCACCATTGTTACTAATTTGAATACCTGCCACACCAGAAAGCAACTCACCCAGAGAATCAGGCGATTTTTGTTCTATCAGCTCTTGATCTAATACAATAGTTGAAGCAGGTACCGCAGTAGTCATACTGTCAGTTGAAGAACCAGAGGTAATAGTAATTTGTAAAGGTTCTGCCGATATGGGCACAGACATAACAGATATTGATGCTGTTACAAAAAACACGTTAATTAATAAATTTTTCATTTCTCATCCTAGGAATATGGATGAGGACAATCATAGGCACTAGCAAACCACGCCACATTACGCGCATAGTTTATTCACGCACATGAAGCCCTCCGCTACACGTTAAGTTAACACCCTATGGCAGGTCTCCGGGCTAATAAAGGTCTTTCAAGAAAGACTGGATATTTTCCTTCCCATACACATGTACAGTGGATACAAATATCTACTTTAATTACCGTTGCGGGGGCAGCGTTGGCTTAGTAAATCGATATACAATCTACGCACCACTCTTCCCTTTTAAAAGCACAACTACGCGCTTACCAATAAAGTGCGTGAATTCTATCATAATGAAAAGGGTGTAAATGATATGATTTACATATTTATATAGCTAAAACCTTACTTTTAATACAATAGTAAAATATTTTTATAAGCCACAAGCATAGAAACCTCAAAACCAATTAAGCATAGCCGTCAACCACTATTTCACGAGAAACATATGAGCAGCGATCAACAACATAAAGAAAAAATGCAGAAACAAAAAGAGAAAATAGACGCCAACATTGCTGCAGCAAATATAGAGAAAGGTGTGGCCATATTGCTAACGGGAAATGGCAAGGGCAAAACCAGCTCAGCATTTGGTATGGTCTTACGCTCACTTGGCTACAATAAAAAGGTAGGGGTTGTGCAATTTATTAAAGGTGCTCAAAACTGCGGCGAAGCGGACTATTTACGCGCAGCCTGCCCAGAGGTTGAGCTTTACCAAATGGGAACAGGCTTCACGTGGAATACACAAGATAAAGCAGCCGATACACGCGCGGCAGAAAAAACCTGGTTAGTAGCAGACAGAATGTTAAAAGACACCTCTCTCGATTTGGTCGTGCTTGATGAATTAACCTATATGTTAGGATATAAATACTTAGATCGAGACACTGTTATTAATGGCATTGCACAACGACCTCCTGAGCAAAGTGTTGTAGTCACAGGTCGTGGCGGCGGCAAAGCTTTGCGCGATATCATGGACACGGTATCTGAAGTAAAAGATATTAAACATGCCTATAAGTCAGGAATTAAAGCACGCCAAGGCGTCGATTACTAAGCCGCTATGAATAGTAAAACCCTAATGATACAAGGTTGCACATCTGATGCCGGCAAAAGCGTTATGGTTGCAGGCCTATGCAGAATCCTAGCCAGAAAAGGCTTAGCGGTAGCACCCTTTAAACCACAAAACATGGCCTTAAATAGTGCTGTTACCACAGATGGCGGAGAAATTGGGCGAGCACAAGCCGTACAAGCTCAAGCATGCTTTCTTGAACCGCATACAGATATGAACCCAATACTACTAAAGCCTTCCAGTGATACTAATGCACAAGTGATTGTGCATGGCCACCCTATCGATGCAATGGAAGCGACCAATTACCATGACTACAAAAAAGTCGCCATGCAAGCCGTTTTAGATTCTCACCAGCGTTTAAGCCAACAGTACCAACACATTATTGTTGAAGGTGCAGGTAGTCCAGCAGAAATTAATTTACGTGAAAATGATATCGCCAATATGGGTTTTGCTGAAGCTGTTGACTGTCCCGTCATCATCGTTGCAGACATAGATCGCGGCGGTGTATTTGCGCATTTAGTCGGCACACTGGATTTATTATCAGCATCAGAACAAAAGCGTGTTTGTGGATTTATTATTAACCGCTTTCGCGGTGACATCAGCTTACTTGAGTCTGGCCTTGAATGGCTAGAAGAACGTACAAAAAAACCTGTACTTGGCGTTATCCCTTATTTACATGACTTCTTTTTAGATGCAGAAGATGCGATTACTACAGCACAAACTATTGCTGACAAACAACAAAAAATCATCAACATTGTCGTGCCCGTATTGCCTCGCATCAGTAACCATACTGACTTTGATGCATTACGCATGCACCCTAATGTTAACTTGCAATTTATTTCTATTCAGCAAACGAGTATACATGCAGATTTAATTATCTTACCTGGCTCCAAAAATGTTATCGCTGATCTTGAACAACTTAAAGCTGCAGGTTGGGAAGCACTGTTAAAGCGACACTTACGTTATGGCGGCAAAATCATGGGAATTTGCGGTGGTTATCAAATGCTTGGCCATTGGGTGCACGACCCCGAAGGCAGCGAG
>JAHDBX010000079.1 GCA_020630145.1 Gammaproteobacteria bacterium
AGACTTATCTGGTATTGAGATATTGCGTCGCATTAAACGTGATGAATCGACAAAAGATATTCCCGTCATCATGTTAACTGCACGCACAGAAGAGGACGATAAGATCTTTGGCCTTGATACGGGGGCAGATGACTATGTCACTAAACCATTTTCAACGAAAGAGCTTCTGGCTCGAATTCGTTCACTGCTACGTCGTACAAGTGTGGAAGAAGCGGCTGAAAACTTAACGGTTGGGCCGATAAACTTGGATGCAACATCACATCGGGTATTAATTAATGATCAGCCCGTAGAGTTTGGTCCAACGGAATATCGTCTACTAAAGTTCTTCATGAATCATGTAGACCGTGTGTATTCTCGAGCGCAACTTCTAGATCAAGTGTGGGGTAGAAATGTATATATTGAAGAGCGGACAGTAGATGTACATGTTTTACGTTTAAGAAAGCTATTAACGCCTTTTTTCTGCGACAAGATGGTGCAAACTGTGCGCGGCGCAGGTTATCGCTTTTCGAACCTAGCTTAGTCTATCTAATTTCATTTTTGCACTTTCCTAATCACGGATAAGTCGCTACTATGCGGACATGTTAAAACCTCTACGTACAGAGCGCATCCGTATTGTTGTGATGCTCGCTATTTACCTCAGTCTTTCTCTAATATTGGGTTATTGGTTATTGACTGCTGCGGGTGTTTTGTTTGTGTATGCTTTTATTCTTTTGTATGAAAGTTACCTGGTATCAAGGTGGTTACGCAAAGGGGCCAGCATAAGTGATTACCCCAATGTACGTGGTTTGGCTGAATCGCTGGTTATTAACATATATCAAATAAGACAACGCAGTAAGCAGCGGAATAAGCGCCTTAAGAGTATATTAGACCGTTTTTACTCTATGGCGGTGGGTTTGCCTGATGCCGTTGTGGTGTTAGAAGAAGATTCAAATATTGAGTGGGCAAATGAGCGTGCTCTAGAGTTGTTAGGTATTAATCATGACAAGGATAAAGGGCAACGTATTGATAATTTAATACGTACCCCAGAATTCCGCCATTACTTACAAGCAGAAGAGTTTGAGCAACCATTGCGTATATCATCGCCAGTGGGAGAAGGGCTCGTATTGAATATAAGGGTCGTGCGCTTTAGGGATGGTGCACAATTACTGTTGGCAAGAGACTTGACAACGATTGTTAAAGCTGAAGAAATGCGCCGTAGTTTTGTGTCGAATGTATCGCACGAAATGCGTACGCCTTTAACCGTGATTAATGGTTACGCTGAAACATTGTTGAGCGATGATGCATTGAGCCAAGAGTATAAAGAACCTTTGTCAGCTATTGCTGCTCAGTCACAGCGTTTGCAAAATATTATTGATGGTTTATTAGAACTTTCACGCTTGCAAGGTGGCTCGTTTAGGTTATCTAATGAGCCTATTCCTATGGCCTCACTCGTTCGTGAAATTGTTAGCGAAGTCGAAAATTCTAAGCATAAAAGTAGCTGTGCGATTAATGTAGATGTGAGTGATAATATTATTATTCAAGGTTCTGCAATCTTAATGCAAAGTGTTATTAGTAACCTTGTTTATAATGCGATTCATCATACGTTTGAAGGAACAGTGATTGATATCTATTGGGGCGACTCAGGAAATGGTACTAGCGAGCTTGTCGTTACTGATAATGGCCAAGGTATAGAGCCCGAGCACTTGTCACGTATTACCGATTTGTTGATTCTAGCCGTATGCGCCAAAAAGGTGATGAGTTTGGCGCAGGGCTGGGTTTGGCCATTGTGAAGCATATTGTTGAAGCGCATAAAGGCGAACTTAAAGTGAGTAGTCGCCTCGATTATGGTACAAGCTTTCGTTGCACATTTAAGCAATGAGCTTTATTCAAAGTTAATCACTAAATTAACACCGGTATTTTTTTGGGCGTTTCCGGCACCACCTTTTTTATCGATACTATAAAATCCCAAAATAGCATTTTGTGCTAGCTTGTAATCAATGCCTACTGCACTGGTTTCTATCGAATCATTTTTTAATTGCTGATATTTATACTGGGTATTACCACTGCTGTAGGAAAGACTATAGCCCTTTGTTTTTATATCTGCAGCACCGCTACTACTGGTTGTATCTTTAAGGTAACTTAATGAGTAGCTAGGGTTAATAAAACTGATTACGTAGCGTGTATTGTTCGTGCCCACGGCAGCAACATCTTGGTCTTTGCCGTAAGCAACAACAGTGCTTTGGGTTTCATATATAAGCGCAGTAGATGAGGCGGCTGTTAAGCTGCCATTAGTCGAGTCACCGTCTTCCGGCAAAGCCATATATTTAAAACTAATACCGTCGAGAGCAGGGCTGGTATATTCCAGCATATTGTCTGCACGGATATCGCTATTATTGGCTAATATACCCATATCACCTAAGCGAATATTATTGAATAAAATAAAAGGCTCTTTAATTTGTTTAAGCGGGGTGTCTAAGGTGCCGGCAACAATACGACCATAGCGGCCTTGTAAACCAATATAGCTATTAAGGGCGCTAATGTATTGATCAGCCGAGCTATCAGTACTGTCGCCTTGGTTATCGCTTAAGTTAAGGCCAAGATCATAGCGATATATAGCTGTTAGGTTTTGTTTGATTTTATAAAAACCTTTTATGCCAACAAATGACTCATTACTTTGAGTTTCCCATTGCTTGCCTGCACCCATACCATCGTCATACTCTTCAACACTAATATTGGCTTGGCCATATAAGGTGACTTCAGCCTGGGCTAGAAATGGAATATAAAGTAAGGTGCTGCATACAATGCGTAGAAGCGTCTTTTGCATATTAGTGCCTAAGGGATATTGTAGTGACGACACTTTAATATAAACACCGTAAAAGCACAAAGTATCAAAAATAAAGACAATATGACAAAGCGTGAAGTATAAAGAGCATGGAGCTTGAGTTTATTTTACATAACGCACTAAACTCTCTTCTGAGGTCTTTTTTTGTATAAAAAACGAACAATACCCCGTTTTTAGTGGTTTATTTGACTAAAATTTCCTCTGCTCAGTAATATTCCTGTCATATTGGGTTCTTAGAATACGCACATAAAATAAACGTTCTTAATGACTTAAGAGCGTAGAGTTTAACTTTGTGGAGTTTCCTAATGAAAAAAATAGTTTTAATGGTAGCAACAGCATTAACTACACTGTTTACAGCTGGTACGTCTGTTGCAGCTGAATCACGTGACTATATCTATATAGTTGGTTCATCTACAGTTTATCCATTTGCAACCGTTGTTGCCGAAAAGTTTGGTCGTTCAACGAAGTTTAAAACACCTAAGATTGAGTCAACCGGCTCAGGTGGTGGTTTAAAACTTTTCTGTTCTGGTAAAGGTGCTAAACACCCTGATGTTACCAATGCTTCTCGTCGTATCAAACAATCAGAAGTTGAAAAGTGCGCGAAAAACGGTATTAAAGATATCGTAGAAGTATTAATTGGTTATGACGGTATTGTGATGGCAAATGCGAAAGGCGCATCGTCTTTCAGCCTTTCTCGTAAAGATATTTACATGGCGCTAGCGAAGATGGTTCCAGGTAAAGATGGTAAATTAGTCGCTAACCCGAATAAAACATGGAAAGATGTTAATTCAGCCTTACCTAATACTAAAATAGAAGTACTAGGTCCACCGCCATCATCAGGTACTCGTGATGCATTTAATGAGCTAGCGCTTGAAGGTGGTGCAAGAAAGTTTAAAGATATCAATACTTTACGTGGTCTTAAAGATGGTGACGAGCTTAAAGCATTAATGGCTAAATTAGGCGTAAGCAGCAAAATTTATGAGCAAATTAAAGCTAAAAAAGGCAAAGTATCAGGCAAAGACATTGTTAAAGTTATCGGACGTTCAATGCGTGAAGATGGTCATTACGTCGAAGCAGGCGAAAATGACAACTTAATCGTTCAAAAGTTGGTTGCTAACCCTAATGCACTCGGTATCTTCGGTTTTAGCTTCCTTGATGAGAACCGTGACAAAGTACAAGGTACGGTTATTGATGCGATATCACCTGAATTTGAGACTATTGCAGATGGTTCATACCCTGTATCACGTCCATTATACTTTTATGCTAAGAAAGCCCATGTTGGTGTTATTCCGGGTATGAAAGAATACTTAGGCGCATTCGTCAGTAAAAAAGCCATGGGCGAAGATGGTTACTTAGTTGATAAAGGCATGATTCCATTGGGTTCAAGCGAATATAAGGCAGTTAAAGCAGCAGTTGAGGGTTTAATACCGTTAAAGCTATAATATTGTCACAATATAGTTACTAAAGAAGCGGCCAGTTATTTTATAATTGGCCGTCTTCTTTTTTAGAGAATACCTATTTAGGGTTATGTGTACATGAGTTTTAAATTTTTACTGCTAATTTTAGCGTTAATAACATTTGCTGCTTTCTTTTTAGGCCGCTCACGCGCTCAATCATTGGCCACAGCTGAAAAGGTAAAGTTAGCTGCGCTGCCTAATTACTATGGCTATATGACCGCTTTGTGGTGTGTGGTTCCTGTATTGTTTGCACTTTTTATATGGTCACAATTTGACCGTGGTTTTGTCTTATCAAGTACATTCGAAGCGTTGCCTGCTGAGTATCAGGCATTGTCTGTTGATGAGCTGACGAGCCTTAAAAGTAACTTTGTAAACAGTGTTGATGCCGGTTTAAGTAGTGATTTACCTGAAGCGTTGCAAACATTGGTGCCGCGTTACGAACAAGCGAATAAAGTGGCACAAATGATTAAATTATTTGGCGCTTTGTTTTTAGTGGTTGTGGCAATAGTCGTATGTTGGTTTGTTATTAGGCCAGCTTTAAGAGCTCGGCATATTGTTGAAGGCTTTATTCGTTACGCTTTAATTGCAAGTTCTTTAATTGCAATATTAACCACAGTGGGTATTTTACTGTCGGTAATATTTGAGTCTATTCAGTTCTTTAAAAAAGTATCCATTATTGAATTTCTATTTGGCACGCATTGGAGTCCGCAGATTGCGATTCGTGACGACCAAGTAGGGGCATCCGGTGCATTTGGTGCTGTACCGCTTTTTGCAGGTACTATGTTGATATCATTAATTGCTATGGTGATTGCCGTTCCTATTGGCTTAATGACAGCAATTTATTTGACTGAGTATGCGAGCAAAAGATTGCGTTCCATTGCTAAGCCAGCTTTGGAAATATTAGCGGGTATCCCCACTGTTGTATATGGTGTATTTGCTGCGATTACCGTTGCCCCTTTTATTCGAAACAGTGGTGGTTTGCTAGGTTTGGATGTGTCGTCTGAAAGTGCTTTGGCCGCTGGTTTAGTAATGGGTATTATGATTATTCCCTTTGTGTCATCACTGTCTGATGATGTGATAAATGCCGTGCCGCAATCGCTCCGCGACGGTGCTTATGCCTTAGGTTCTACTAAAGCCGAGACTATTCGCAGTGTGCTTATACCGGCAGCATTACCGGGTATTGTGGGGAGTGTTCTATTAGCAGCATCACGTGCCATAGGTGAAACCATGATTGTGGTAATGGCAGCAGGCTTATCTGCCAATATGACAGCGAACCCTTTAGAAGCAGTTACAACTGTGACGGTGCAAATCGTTACCTTATTAACCGGTGACCAAGAATTTGATAGCGCGAAAACCTTAGCTGCTTTTGCTTTAGGTTTAATGTTATTTATTATTACATTAATTCTAAACGTATTCGCTTTGCATGTAGTACGTAAGTATAGAGAACAGTATGACTAATAAAGTACGTGAACAAGTAAAATCAACCTTAGCTAAGCGCTATGCGGCTGAAAGGCGTTTTCGCTTATTTGGTTTAGTATCGGTTATGATTGGCTTAGCCTTTTTATGCTTAATGATGTTTACTATTATCAGCAAAGGTCTGCCGGCATTTACACAAAGCTATATTCAACTAAGCGTTAATTTTGACCTAGAAGAACTAGAAATTAGCGATGTAAATAATGAAGAAGCAGTGCAATATGCGGATTATGATAGTGTATTAAAGCAAGCATTGTACGATGCTTTTCCTGATGTAAGCGGGCGTAAGGCAAAGAAACAATTTCGTCGCTTTCTAAGTTCGGGCGCAGGTTATCGTGTGTCTAAACAAGTCGCTAATAATCTGGATTGGTTTAATACTACCCAGGATATATGGGTGTTAGCGGGTGATGAAGTTAACCTATTTATGAAGGGTTATATTCGTGCCGATATGCCTGAAAATGAAAGGCAGCTTAATGATCAGCAAATGGCATGGTTAGCTACATTAAAAGAAGAAGGTAAATTAAAAAAACGTTTTAATACAGCCTTCTTTCAGTACGGTGACTCGCGTGAGCCTGAGTTGGCAGGTATCCTGGGTGCATTAAAGGGCTCTTTACTCACCGTATTTGTTACTTTACTTTTATCTTTTCCAATTGGTGTTGCCGCGGCTGTTTATTTAGAAGAATTTGCTCCATCAAACTGGTTTAGTGATGTTATTGAAGTGAATATTAATAACCTTGCGGCCGTGCCATCCATTGTTTATGGTTTATTAGGTTTGGCTATATTTATTAACTTTTTTGAGTTGCCACGTTCTGCGCCATTAGTGGGTGGTTTAGTACTAACGCTAATGACATTGCCGACCATTATTATTTCATCTCGATCGGCCTTAAAGGCTGTACCACCTTCTATTCGAGAAGCTGCTTTAGGTTTGGGCGCATCAAAAATGCAAGTGGTGTTTCACCATGTTGTGCCTTTAGCGATGCCGGGTATGTTAACCGGGACCATTATTGGTATGGCGCAAGCTTTAGGTGAAACAGCGCCGCTATTAATGATTGGTATGGTTGCTTTTGTGGTTGAAGTGCCACAAGGTATTACGGATCCAGCAACCGTTTTACCCGTACAAATTTTCTTATGGGCTGACAGCCCCGAGCGTGGCTTTGAAGAGAAAACGGCAGCGGCTATTATGGTGCTATTGGTGTTTTTAATTACGATGAATTCATTAGCCGTGTATTTACGTAAACAATTTGAAAGACGTTGGTAGCGTCAGTTATTATTTAATATAGATAATGTGGTTATATTATGAGTGTAAATAGTGAAAGTGTAAGTGAAACAGATGTATCGTTTGCACCTGCGGAAGAGCAGGACAAAGCGTTAACAGACTCTTACCGAAAAGAAAAAACGGTTGGGGAAATTCATGTTGAAGATGCACGTATGTCTGCTCGTAATGTTGATGTGT
>JAHDBX010000080.1 GCA_020630145.1 Gammaproteobacteria bacterium
CTTACTAGATATTGAAATGCCACGTATGGATGGTTTTGAATTGACAACGCATATTCGCAGCACGAGTACGACGAAAAACTTACCGATCATTATGATTACTTCAAGAACAGGTGCTAAGCATAGAGAACGTGCAGAAGCTTTATCTGTAAATTGTTATTTAGGCAAGCCTTTCCAAGAGGCTGAATTAATTAAAGAAATTAGCAAACTTATTGGCGACGAATAATGGCAGCAAATCTTGGTGAAACCTTATCATGCGCAATACTGCCTTTACAAAGTACTGGGGGTATATTATTACCGGCATCGGCATTAGTAGAGGTTGTTGATAGTACTGAACTTAACGTTGTTGTTGACTTGCAGTCTGGAATATTAGGTAAAATGCAATGGAAGAATACAGCGATACCGCTTATATCTTATGAAGCAGCTGCAACCTTGGTGCCAGCAGCATTTGCCGCAGGTACAAAAGCAGTTGTTGTGCGCATAGCAGTAGATGATATTAGTTTAAAGTATATGGCTATAGCTGTAAGCAGTGCGCCACGTGTAATTGAGTTGTCTCGTGGGCATATTAAAGAGGTGCCTGCTGAAGATGAGCTGGATAACTTTCTTGCCTATGCTCGAGTACAGGTGGATGGTCAGTTGTTGTGGTTGCCTAATATGGAATCAGTAGCTTTACACATTCTTGAGCAAGCCGTTTAATTTTTACTGTAGCAAGTAATTAATTATACTTAATGCACTCGTTGCTGCGGTTTCTGTACGTAAAACATTTTCCCCTAACGACAAAGCGGTATAGTCATGGCTAAATGCCATTTCTATTTCTTGTTGATTCAAACCTCCCTCAGGGCCTACAAGAATAGCAATATTTTTATGTCCATTTAAATTTTCTATTTTATTATCGCTAGGTTCACAAATAAATTTTTTATCGGCAACGCACCTTTCTACAGTCTCGTCATACGCAGTTATTTTGTTCAGGGCTGGTAGTCTGCAGCGGCCGGACTGTTCGCATGCGTTAATAATAATTTTTTGCCAATGTGTGAAGCGTTTTTCTAAACGGGCTTTGTCATGATGTTGAGTTCTCTCTGATATAACCGGCGTGATTTCATCTACACCGAGTTCAGTTGCTTTTTGTATGGCAAAATCCATATGGTCGCCACGGGCAATAGCTTGAATTAGGTGTATTCTAGTTGCTCTTTCAGGTGTACTTTTGGCAATGCTGGAAACATTGATGCGACAATTTTTTTTGTCTATGCTAACAGTTGCGTGGTATTCCGTGCCTGTACCGTTGAATACACGAATTTTGTAACCTGATTTAAGGCGCAACACCGTATGCATGTAATGACTTGTTTCTTTGTCTAAAGATAAGTCATGTCCAACACATAATTCATCATTTATGTAGATACGGTGGTTGCGCATAAATGCTCTATTGCTTTCTAGGTAAGCGTAAGTTATTCCATAATGACAATGTAGGCTCAATTTGATTCATTGTATAAAAGTGTAGCCCAGGAGCATCAGCATTTAGCAAGTCGTCGCACAATTGAGTAACAACATCCAAACCAAAAGCCTTCAATGAATCTACATCGTCTGCATAAGCTTCGAGTTGTTTGGCTATCCAGCGAGGAATTTCTGCGCCGCAGGCATTAGAAAAGCGTGCTAGGTTTTCATAATTTATTATGGGCATAATGCCAGGAATAATGGGTATGTCGATATTCATTTTTTGGCAGTTATCCATAAATGAATAGTAAGCATCCGGGTTATAAAAATACTGTGTGATAGCGCTATCCGCACCGGCATCAACTTTACGTTTGAAGTTGAGTAAATCATCATGAGCATTTTTTGCTTGAGGGTGAAACTCCGGGTAGGCAGCGACTTCTATGTTAAAGTGGTTACCTGTTTCCTCACGAATAAAACTGACTAAGTCATTGGCAAAAGCCAATTCTCCCATGCCTTGTGTGCCGGACGGTATATCACCACGTAAGGCAACTAAGCGATTAATGTCGTTCTCTTTATAATTGGTGAGAAGCTCTTTTATTTCATCTTTGCTAGATGCAATGCATGAAATATGTGGGGCAGCTTCACTGCCTGATTTTTGTATGTCTAGAACAGTTTCTAATGTTCTATCACGAGTAGACCCGCCTGCACCAAAGGTAACGGAGAAAAAAGCTGGGTCAAGTTTGGCTAATGTTTGCCTAACATTGACAAGCTTTTCTACACCTGTAGGCGTTTTGGGTGGGAAAAATTCAAAACTATATGTACGCATTTTCTTATCTTGGTTATTGTGAGCGCTATATATAAATATATAGCGCTCGGTTTAATAAATTAATATCTGTAATGCTCAGGTTTGTATGGCCCTTCGCTTGAAACATTAATGTAGTCAGCTTGCTCTTTTGTTAAAACAGTTAGCTTTGCACCAACACGTTCAAGATGTAAGCGTGCCACTTTTTCATCTAGGTGTTTAGGTAGAACATAAACTTCATTTTTATATTGCTCGCCTTTTGTCCATAACTCTAGTTGTGCTAATACTTGATTGGTAAAAGAGTTAGACATAACAAAGCTAGGATGGCCTGTTGCACAGCCTAAGTTTATTAAACGCCCTTCGGCTAATAAAATAATACGCTTGCCACCAGGGAAAATTAAATGGTCTACTTGAGGTTTAATATTTTCCCATGTCACATCTTTTAGGCCAGCAATATCAATTTCATTGTCAAAGTGGCCTATGTTGCAAACAATAGCTTGATCTTTCATGGCTGCCATATGCTTAGGGCGAATAATATTAAAGTTACCTGTAGCCGTTACAAAAATATCAGCTTGGTCAGCTACGTCATCCATTGTTACTACACGGTAGCCTTCCATCGCGGCTTGTAAGGCACAGATAGGGTCAACCTCAGTAATCCAAACGTTTGCACCTAAACCACGTAAGGATTGAGCAGAACCTTTACCTACATCGCCATAGCCACATACAACAGCCACTTTGCCTGCGATCATTACGTCAGTTGCACGTTTAATGCCGTCAACTAAGGATTCGCGACAGCCATAAAGGTTGTCAAATTTAGATTTTGTTACAGAGTCATTTACATTAATTGCAGGGAAAACAAGTTCATTGTTTTGCTGCATTTGATAAAGGCGTAGAACCCCCGTTGTGGTTTCTTCGGTAACACCTTTGATAGCCGCTTTACGTGTGCTATACCACGTACTGTCTTTAGCTAACTGTTTTTTAATTGAAGCAAACAACCATTTTTCTTCTTCGCTGCTGGGGTTATCTAAAACAGAAATATCACTTTCTGCTTTAGTACCAAGCATGAGTAAGCCAGTAGCGTCGCCACCGTCATCTAAAATCATATTAGCATGCTCGCCATTTGGCCACTCAAATAAGCGATGTGTGTAGTCCCAGTACTCTTCTAATGTTTCGCCTTTGTAAGCAAAAACAGGTGTGCCGCCAGCAGCAATAGCAGCAGCAGCGTGATCTTGGGTAGAAAAGATATTGCATGAAACCCAACGTACATCTGCGCCTAGTGCTTTAAGTGATTCAATTAATACGGCTGTCTGGATTGTCATGTGTAGTGAGCCGGCAATACGAGCGCCTTTTAAGGGTTGCTCTTTTGCATATTCGCTGCGAATGGCAACTAGGCCTGGCATTTCAGTCTCAGCAATAGCTATTTCTTTGCGGCCAAAGTCAGCTAGGTCTATATCAGAAACAATATAATCATTTTCAGGGGCGAGAACAGCATTCATCTCGTTTTTCTCCTATCAGTAAAGTTAAGATAAAACGAGCGCCGTTAAATAGTGCTTTTTACTGAGCCTGGCGAACCCTGATGGTTCATCGCAACGCTCCTCAGTAAAAATGTCCCGCTGTTGCATAAACAACAGCGGGAAAGTATTCTAACAAATAATTTGCTTATATGCCGGATTCTTTGCGAAGTTGTTCTGCTTTATCTGTGGCTTCCCAGGTAAAGTCTTTATCTTCGCGGCCAAAATTATGCCGCTGTTTTACGGTAAATAGGGCGCTTTAAATTCAGCATGTCAACCAAGCCTCCAGCTCGGAGGTCGAAGTTGTCTCGAACAAGCTTAACAATGTCTGCATCAGGAATTTTGCCTGTACCAAAGCTGTCCACCCAGATTGAGGTTGGCTCTGAGACACCAATTGCATATGAGACTTGAATTTCACAGCGGTCAGCTAAGCCAGCTGCAACAATGTTTTTGGCTACATAACGACCTGCATATGCAGCGGAGCGATCCACCTTTGATGGGTCTTTGCCAGAGAATGCACCGCCACCATGGCGAGCCATGCCGCCATATGTGTCTACAATAATTTTACGGCCGGTTAAGCCACAATCGCCTACAGGTCCGCCAATAACGAAGTTACCCGTTGGGTTAATGTGATAGAGCGTATCTTTGTGTAACCACTCAGCAGGCAGAACGGGTTTAATAACTTCTTCTAATATTGCTTCGCGCAAGTCTTTTAGTGAAATGTCTTCATCGTGCTGTGTTGAAAGAACAATAGCGACGACAGCAACAGGCTTGTTGTTTTCATAGCGTAAGCTAATTTGACTTTTTGCATCTGGGCGTAACCACGCTAGTGAACCATTTTTACGTAGCTCGGCTTGCTTCTCAACTAAACGGTGCGAGTAGTAAATGGGGGCGGGCATAAGCACATCAGTTTCGTTATTGGCATAGCCAAACATAAGGCCTTGGTCGCCTGCACCTTGGTCTTTCTTATCGCCAGCATCAACGCCCATAGCGATATCCGCTGATTGCTTACCAATTGCATTGAGTACAGCGCAAGATCCGCCATCAAAGCCTACGTCGCTTGAGTTATAGCCAATATCCAGCACAACATCGCGTACAAGGTCTTCAAGTTCAATATACGTGTTCGTACGAACTTCGCCTGCAAGTATTACCATGCCGGTTTTAACCAGTGTTTCTACCGCGACTCTAGATTCTGGGTCATCTGTTAGCATTGCATCTAATACAGCATCAGAAATTTGGTCAGCCATTTTATCTGGGTGGCCTTCAGATACAGATTCAGATGTAAAGATATAATCGCTCATAATGGAATCTCGGTAAAAATAAAGGGAGATTCTAACAAAGTTTGACGTTTAGTAAATCGTTTTGGCGAGATAATTGGTCTGCAAGTAAAATTAACGGTGTTTAACCTTTCTGCAATATGCTTTGTAGCTCGCTTTTTTCATCATCGCTAATAGACTTGTTATTAAGTTTATTAAGTAAGAATTGATAACGATCATTGTCTGCCTTATCAATAAGGCGTTGTATTGCATCGCTGAATTCTTGTTGTAATACTATATCATCGCGTGGAATGGTAATAAAATCAGCTCTAAGTTCTGCAAGCCTAGTCTCATATGCTGTACCAACATAACGCTCTAAGAGCGATTGTGCGGATAGACTAGGTGTTGATTGTATCGCTTCAAGCATTTGGCATAAGAAATCAATACCTTTGATGTCAAGTTGCTTGAGTTTGTTTAAATCACTCACATTGTCTGCTAGTTCAGGTTTTATTAATAGTGCACTAATGGCGAGTTTTATCTCATCCATTTTGATTTGCTGTGTTTTTACAGGGCGCTTCTGAGGGGTATAGTGTTCTTCTTCATAAGGTATGTATTCAGGCTCATCATAGCGTGGCGTATCATTTTGTGCAGGAGAAAGGTTTTGTAGCTTGTCTCTACTTAAATGTACTTTATCTTCTAATTTGCTATATAAAAGCTCTTTCAATATAGGCGCGGTTACTTGTTCTATCAATGGTAAAGTATGGTTTGCCATTTGGGCTTTGCCGGCTAATTGGCTAATATCGATATCTTTACTAACTTCTTGGAAAAGGTACTCTGCAAGTGGTAAAGCTTGCTGAAGCCGGGTCTCAAATTGTGTTTTGCCTTCTTGTTTAACTAGGCTATCGGGGTCTTCTCCATCGGGTAAGAATAAAAATGATAATTGAGCGTTATCATTTAAAGCGGGCAAGGCATTATTTAGTGCGCGCCAAGCCGCTTGTTTACCTGCTTTGTCACCATCAAAGCAAAAGATGATGCGGTTATCAATACGCAGTAACTGCCTGATATGGTCTGTAGTGGTCGCTGTACCCAATGTGGCTACAGCTGTGTGAATGCCTTGTTCGGCAAGTGCGACAACATCCATGTAGCCTTCGACGACTATGACATAATCTATTTCTTTGGCATATTTACGCAGTTCATATACGCCATATAAAGCCCGGCCCTTGTGAAATACAGGGGTTTCAGGGCTGTTTAAATACTTCGGTTCATTGTCTTTGCTAATGACACGTCCACCAAAAGCGATAACGTCGCCTTTACGGTTTCTGATTGGAAACATAATCCGGTGTCGAAACTTATCGTATTGACGGCCTTGATCATTTTCAGAAATGAGTCCAGCAATTTTAAGCAGGCTCTTGGTTTCATCATTTGTCCCCAGTGCCTTTATCACAGTATCCCAGGCATTGGGTACATAGCCAATATTAAAGTTAGCTGCGGTTTTGCCAGATAAACCACGATTCTTTAGATACTCGATCGCTTCTTTATGCTTACGCAGTTGTTGTTGATATATGTCATCCGCTTGTTTGTTAAGCGATAGAATTTTTTGGCTTTGGCTTTGCTCCTTTTTCTGCTCGGGAGAATAATCGTCGTAAGGTATTTCAAGTCCAGCAGTATGTGCTAATGATTCGATAGCTTCAGGAAAACTGAGTCGCTCATGCTCCATTAGGAAGCCTATTGCTGTGCCGTGCTTGCCACAGCCGAAGCAGTGAAAGAATTGTTTTTCTTGACTTACAGTAAAGGAAGGTGACTTTTCATTGTGAAAAGGGCAACAGGCTTTGAAGTTGGCACCGGCCTTTTTTAAAGGGACGCTTGCATCAATCACGTCAACGATATCTAGTCGCGTGAGTAAATCATCAATAAAGTGTTGAGGTATACGGCCTTTCATATGTTTATTATAGCGACTTGGCGCTTATAAAAAGAGGATAACTTAATATATCCAGATAAAGAAGTTGCTTTACGTTTAAAAACCTATTGTTGACGAATTTTTTGCTGGATGGTGGCAATATCTCGAGGCCAAGGCTTATTTCTTCTAATAAGGGCTGGTAGGTTTTTTATATCATCGCTTGCGGCTTGTGAGTCTTTATATGGCCCGCAGAGCAAAACATGCCAAGCAGCTTGATTCCGCACCGTTCTAAAGTAA
>JAHDBX010000081.1 GCA_020630145.1 Gammaproteobacteria bacterium
CTGAAGCAACCAATGCAGACCATTCACCCAAACTATGCCCTGCTAACAACGCTGGTCGACTTTCGGTGAGTTCTGTAAATACACGCCAAGATGCAACACCTGCAGCTAACATCGCTGGCTGAGTATATTCAGTCAGGTTAATTTGTTCTTTAGGGTCATTACTGATTACATCCCACAAGTCGTAGGATAAAGTATCACTGGCTTCATCAAATGTTGCCTTAACAATTGGGTACTGTCCGGCCAGCTCAGCCAGCATACCTACAGACTGCGAGCCTTGACCTGGAAAAATAGCGCAAAATTTAGTTGTCATATCACTTTAAATAGTTTAGTTAACTTATTGTTTATACTGGTTATTTTAACCCTAAAACATCCTGCATGTCGAATAAACCTGAATTTTTATCACTTAACCACTTGGCAGCACGCATCGCCCCAAAAGCAAAGTTCATTCGACTGCTCGCTTTATGTGTAATTTCTACACGCTCGCCTTCACTAATAAACATAGCGGTATGCTCGCCTATAATATCGCCACCACGTATTGTTTGGAAACCAATGGTTTTATCTTCGCGTTCACCCGTTATACCCTCTCGGCTATAAACTGCACACTTAGCTAAATCACGACCTAAAGCCCCAGCAATAGCTTCGCCCATACCCAGAGCAGTACCCGATGGCGCATCAACTTTACGACGATGGTGAGACTCGATAATTTCGATATCAGTATCGTCACCAATAGCCTTTGCAGCCATCTCTAATAATTTAAACGTTAAATTGACACCCACGCTCATATTCGGCGCAAACACAACGGCAGTATGCTCAGCCGTAGCACGCAATGCTTGTTTGCCTGCTTCGTCAAAACCGGTTGTGCCAATGATTAATTTCTTATTATGTTTTTCACAGATTGGCAATAAATCTAAAGTGACATGAGGACGAGTAAAATCAATAATCGCATCGAACTGATCAATGTTACTCTCAATATCACTAACAACCTTCACACCTTGGTTAGCAACTGATGCCAATTCACCAGCATCTATACCTAAAAAGTCAGAATCAGCATGTTCAAAAGCAGCAGCCAACTCCAAGCCTTTTGCTTCTACACAAGCTGCTATCAACTGGCGCCCCATGCGGCCAGCCGCGCCATTAATGGCAATACGTAAATTTTTCATGAATGTTATCGCGAATGATTAAATATTGAAGCAGGACTTTACGCTACAATTTCATTTCTTCAAAGAATTTTTTGACGTTATTTAACCAGCCTCCAGACTTTGGACTATGCCTATCTGGATCTTCATTCAAAGAGGCATCTAATTGACGCAGCAAGGCTTTTTGCTCTTTAGATAGGTTAACTGGCGTCTCAATACTAACGTGACATAGAATGTCACCCGTAGGGCCGCCACGCAAAGGCTTAACACCCTTGCCACGAATGCGGAATATTTTGCCTGACTGCGTTTCTGCCGGTATTTTAAGCTTTATACGCCCATAGAGTGTAGGAATTTCTAACTCGCCGCCTAAAGCCGCTGTAGTGATACTTAGGGGTATTTGGCAATGTAGGTTTTGCGCATCGCGTTCAAATATTTTGTGTGGCTTAATCGACATTTGCACATATAAATCGCCAGCAGGACCATTATTTTGACCAGCTTCGCCCTCACCTGTTAAACGAATTCTATCGCCTTCATCTACGCCAGCAGGTACTTTAACTGATAATGTTTTGTGTTCTTGTGTACGACCTTTGCCATGACAGGTCCCGCATGGGTTTTTAATTGTTTTACCTTGGCCATTACATGACGGACAGGTTTGCTGTACTGAGAAAAAGCCCTGTTGCATACGCACTTGACCCATACCACCACAGGTCGTACAGTTCTCCACATCGCTACTAGACTTGGCCCCACTCCCTTTACAGGGCTGGCAGCTTTTCCATGTAGGTATACGAATTTTTACTTCGCTCCCAGCAACAGCGTCTTCTAAACTAATCTCTAAATTGTATTGTAAATCTGAACCTCTATTGACACGTGCACCGCCACCGCGACCACCGCCGAATATATCGCCAAACACATCACCGAATATATCACTAAAACCTTCTGCATTGCCTGGGCCATAACTGCCGCCACCGCCACCCATACCATGCTCAAAAGCAGAGTGTCCCATACGGTCGTATGCTGCACGTTTTTGTGCATCATTTAAGACTTCATAGGCCTCTTTCGCTTCTTTGAACTTAGCTTCAGCGTCTGGGTTATTTTCGTTACGGTCAGGGTGATACTTCATCGCCAAACGACGATAGGCTTTTTTTAATTCTGTTTCATCTGCGCTTTTAGAAACGCCCAGTACTTCATAATAATCGCGTTTAGACATGCTTTACCTAGTATTAAAAGGTGTAAAAGCGCCTGCAACACCATTCCATCATTGGGCTACAGGCGCTTTAAGGGTTTTATTTATTATTTATCGTCTTCTTTGACTTCTTCGTAATCAGCATCAACTACACCATCATCAGCTGCTTGCTCACTAGAGCCTGCCGCCGAGGCTTCAGGGCCGCCCTCAGCATTTTCACCGTATAATTTTTGCGCGATTACTGCAGATGCTTCTGTTAAGGCTTTCGTCTTCTCTTCTATTGCGTCTCTATCATCTGACTTTAAGGCTTCTTCCAAGTCAACTATAGCTGCATCAATAGGCGCTTTTTCTTCAGCTGTGATTTTATCGCCTAGCTCGTCATAAGACTTACGCGTCGCATGTATCAAGCCATCAGCTTGGTTACGTGCTTCAACTAATTCACGTTGCTTACGATCTTCTTCGGCATTCGCCTCAGCATCCTTAACCATTTTATCGATTTCTTCATCAGACAATCCACTAGACGCTTTAATTTGAATCTTCTGCTCTTTACCTGTGCCCTTGTCTTTTGCAGACACATGTAAAATACCGTTAGCATCAATATCAAATGTGACTTCAACTTGTGGTACGCCACGTGGTGCAGGTGGTATTTCAGTTAAGTCAAAACGACCTAAAGACTTATTACCTGCTGCCATTTCACGCTCACCTTGCAACACATGCACGGTTACCGCTGCCTGATTATCTTCCGCTGTTGAGAACGTTTGGCTCGCATTAGTTGGAATAGTCGTGTTTTTGTCGATTAATTTCGTCATTACACCACCCATTGTCTCAATACCTAGAGATAATGGCGTTACATCTAACAACAATACGTCTTTTACATCACCGCCTAATACACCACCTTGAATCGCAGCACCAATAGCAACAGCTTCATCAGGGTTAACATCGCGACGAGGTTCTTGCCCAAAAAACTCTTTAACCGCGTCTTGAACCATAGGCATACGCGTTTGGCCGCCGACTAAAATCACATCTGTAATCTCAGTTTTTGAAACACCCGCATCCTGTATCGCTACTTCACAAGGTTTTAGTGAGCGCTTAACCAAGTCTTCAACTAAAGCTTCTAACTTGCTTCGTGTTACCTTAATATTTAAATGCTTAGGCCCTGAGGCATCAGCGGTTACGTAAGGTAGGTTAATATCTGTTTGTTGTGCCGATGACAACTCAATCTTCGCTTTTTCTGCCGCTTCTTTTAAACGTTGCATAGCCAGCGGGTCACCTTTAAGATCCATACCGCTATCTTTCTGGAACTCTTCTACCAGGTAATCAATAAGGCGCATATCAAAGTCTTCACCGCCTAAGAATGTATCACCATTCGTAGACAGTACTTCAAACTGTTGTTCGCCATCAATTTCTGCAATCTCGATGATGGATACGTCAAACGTACCGCCACCTAAATCATATACCGCAATTTTAGCATCGCCTGATTTCTTATCCATACCGTAAGCCAGTGCCGCCGCAGTAGGCTCATTAATAATACGTTTAACATCTAGGCCTGCAATTCGACCAGCATCTTTAGTCGCTTGACGCTGTGAGTCATTAAAGTATGCAGGTACCGTAATAACCGCTTCTGAAACAGTTTCACCTAAAAACTCTTCAGCCGTCTTTTTCATTTTCATCAAAACACGAGCAGATACTTCTGGCGGTGCAATTTTGCTGCCTTTTGCTTCAACCCAAGCATCACCGTTATCGGCTTTAACGATACTGTAAGGAACAAGGTCGATATCTTTTTGTACGGCGTCTTCTTCAAAACGGCGACCTATCAAGCGTTTAACCGCATAAAGTGTGTCTTTAGGGTTAGTAACAGCTTGACGCTTAGCAGACTGACCCACTAATACCTCATCACCTTCTGTATAAGCAACAACCGAAGGGGTTGTACGATCGCCTTCACTATTCTCTATAACTTTGACTTCTTTGCCGTCCATTACGGCGACACAAGAGTTTGTGGTTCCTAAGTCTATACCTATGATTTTTGACATGCGTTTTCTCTCTGCAATACGATTAATTTATAAATGATTAATAGGGTGTATGATGTTGATTTCAAGTACTAAATTTGGGTTCAAACACTAATTTGTGCCAACTTTATGCTTTTGTGGACACAACAACTAAAGCTGGGCGTAATAAGCGACCTGACAAGGTATACCCTTTCTGCATAACGCTTAAGACCGTATTCGCTTCAACGTCAGCATTTGGCTGCATAGACATAGCCTGGTGCAAATCAGGGTTAAACTTCTCATTAAGTGGGTCAAGGACCTTAATATCAAACTTTTCTATTGCCTGATTAAACATTGTTAACGACATCTCTATGCCTTCAACAATGGTGTTGATGTCGGCACCTTCCGTTTTAGCGGCATTCAAGCCCATTTCCATGCTGTCCCGAACACCCAACAATTCATTTGCAAACTTCTCTAAGCCATATTTATGTGCATTTTCAAGGTCGCGCTGCGCACGTTTTTTAATATTATCCAATTCTGCTTGTGAGCGAACGAATTTATCCCAGCTATCACTCGCTTTTGCCTCGGCTTCAGCAAGCTTAGCTTGTAATATCTCTATGGTATCTAGTTCAGGATGCTCATCAGTCGTGGTTTCATCTACCACTTCCACTGCATCGTTATCAATTTCGTTTTGAATGTCTTGTTCAGCCGACATGAAGCGCTCCGTAAATCAATGATTTGCGGGGTTATAGGGGCAAGTCAGATATTTTCAAGGGAAAAAGTTATTAAAACCAAATGAAAAGCTTTTTAAGACAAATATTGCTTTATTTTCTTGTCTTTGGGCACTCTGCGCAAAGCTAACGGCAAGTTAGCCATAGTAACAGGCTTGCTGAAATAATAGCCTTGAGCATACTCACAGCCCAAGTTACGCAAAATCAAAGCCTGCTCAGCTGTTTCAACACCTTCAGCGACAACTTCCATATTCATATTGTGAGCCAGCTGAATAATCGTGTGAATAAACTCTTTGCCACTCCCCTTCGCATATAGGTCTGCAACAAAGCTTTTGTCAATTTTCACAAAATTAAAGGGTAAATGGTTAAGGTTGCTCAATGAAGAAAAGCCGGTACCAAAATCATCCATGCTTAATTGGATACCCATACTTCTAAATTGAGACAAAATACCATTCACAGCATTTTCTTCGTCCATAACAACCGACTCGGTTATTTCAAACTTAATACACTTTGATGGCATTTGGTGCTCAACCATTAACTGATCAATACGCTCACACAAATCAATCTGCCCTAGTTGCACAGGTGATATATTGACACTAACATTATTTATAGTGTTAGATTTCGATTTCGTCATTAAGTTACTAATTGCAAATATAGCTTCATTAATTACCCAGTCACCTAACTCAACAATTAAACCCGTTTTTTCTGCTAAAGAAATGAAATCATCCGGCATCAATAAGCCTTTCTTAGGATGCTGCCAACGCACCAATGCTTCCAGGGTGTTAATAGAATTATCTCTTAATGACACAATAGGCTGAAACTCTAAAAACAACTCGTTCTTTTTCAATGCACGACGCAGATCACTCTCTAAATTCATTGACACTAGGCCTGACAAATTATGCTTGTCATGCTCATATACTGCATAATGTGTTAATACATCAAGCTTAGCCTTGTACATCGCCTGATAAGCATCATGAATAATATTATTAGCATCTTTATATACATAGTTATTCATCGCTATGCCAATACTACTCGATAGATATATCTCATTACCATTAGCATGAAATGGCTTACTAAGCGCATCAACCAAGGAGTCTGCTAAAAACGTCGCTTCATGCAAATACTCAATATTGACTGAGCATGCTAAAAATTCATCACCAGAAAAGCGTGCAACCACATCATCTGTCTTTAAGGTTTGCTGAATACGTTCGCCAACTTCGACAATAACTTGATCACCAATGTCATGCCCTAAAGCATCATTGATATTTTTAAATCTATCCAAACTAATACAGAAAACAACAAAATTTATTTTACTTTGTTTTTGATAAAAGCTTTGCAACTGTTGTAGGAAAAAGCTTTTATTTGGAAGCGTTGTTAATTTATCGTAAAGATCACTTTTTTCTAGTGAACGCTGATAGTTCATCTCAGATGACAAATCTTTGCACAAAGCAATAACAGAATCAATTTTTCCATCTATATATTGCGGAATAAGTTTTCTCTCTATCCATACATACTCATTCTTTTGTTTATGCTTAAAACGAATTTTACGTGGCTCCAGGCCACCCTCATTCTCACAAGCCAATTTAAATATGGGTATATCTTCAGGGTGAACAATATCCTCTAAATTTAATAAAATATGCTTATCATCAGGTTCATACCCCAATATATTTTGCACACGCGCAGAAAAGTAACTGACATTCTTTCCATCTATTGGCGTTTTTTTAATATAAATAAACTCACTTATATTCTCTATTAATAAGTCATTGTTAAAATTACTAACAACAGATGAATCACGCGAACATGTCTTTAGAAAAGCATCCATTGTATTTTGGTTAATATCGTCATAACAAAGGTGAAATACATTATTCGCTACAATTGCATCAGGGTCTGCACTAGAAAAATAGAATATTGACAAATTCAAACGACTGATGTCTTTTATATAGCTTTGTAAAAACTCGTCACTTTCACTTGTAATAAAAACGGCTTGATATTGTTCTGAGAACAACTCAGAAACCAAGTCTGATGTAGACAGCAAAGCTGTAACTGTATTTTCCACCTTACTACTTGATATAAAATCCAATAAACGAACTGTTTCGTTGCCGCCTTTAGAGACAGACAAAATATTAAGCTTAT
>JAHDBX010000082.1 GCA_020630145.1 Gammaproteobacteria bacterium
GACCAAATTAAGCATTTGTTCTTTGCCTTTTTGCTCAAGCTCAGCTTCTAGCTCATATGCCTTATCGAAATGATCTGTAATCGCTCTTTTCGTTCTGCCTGTTACAAAGATCAATTGATCACAACCTGCCTGTACAGCTTCCTCAGCGGCATATTGAATCAATGGCTTATCAACAATTGGCAGCATTTCTTTAGGGTTTGCTTTAGTTGCAGGCAAAAAACGGGTGCCCATACCTGCGACTGGAAACACTGCTTTACGAACTTGGGTCATGCTTTCTCCATCATTTTTATCATTTGCGCGAAATACTAGCATATAGCTATTACTACTTGCCTTACTAAAGGCATAAAATTAACAATAATTTCACAAATATGTGAATTATTAGGTATCAGATAGGACTAAATCGCAGCCAATACTGTAACATCGTAGCAACAACAGCTATAATGCGCGCCGTTGGCAATACGCCCTTTAGCGAAATATGAGGTAACAAACGAAAATGGCATTTGTAGTAACTGAAAATTGCATTAAGTGCAAATACACCGACTGTGTTGAAGTTTGCCCGGTAGACTGCTTCCACGAAGGCCCAAACTTCTTGGTAATTGACCCGGATGAATGCATAGATTGCACATTGTGCGAACCTGAGTGCCCTGCTCAAGCTATCTTCGCTGAAGATGAAGTGCCTGAGGGCCAAGAAAACTTTACCGAGCTCAATGCTGAGTTATCACAAGTATGGCCTGTTATTACAGAAATGAAAGAGCCTGCTGAAGATGCACAAGAATGGGATGGTAAAACAGATAAACTGAATTTGTTGGAGCGCTAAGCTACAAGCTATAGCGGTCAATCATTCTTGATATAAGAAACACGCCCAATATAAGGATCATCGACTCCAAGCTAGAAGATGATCCTTTATCTACACTTAGCAACACCCTACTTTTAGATCATAGCGAACGCAGCAATACCAGCCCTGACTTTTCTAATACACATATTGTTATTAACAATAGTTTATTAAAAAAACCGTTACAAAAAAAACTAATAGAGTCCGCAAGCCAACAAGGCATTGTCCCAGGCTTTTTAGGCCTACAAATAAACACACTGAAAAGCTTGGCCAGCCAACAAGTGTTTAATGAAACCACGTTAGATATCATTAAAGACCAAGAACGTTTATTTTTACTAAGCAATATCGTTAAAAACTATCCAAAATTACTGCGTTCAGCAAGCCCTTGGCAATTATCAGAAGACTTATTACAATTATTCGACGCACTCTTTTTACAGTCCATAACCTTGCCCGAAAACGAGTCTGATATGCAGGCTTTATTAGCCCAGGCTTACCAAGTAGACCAACAAAAATTTACAGCGCTTGATTTCGAAGCCAATATTATTATTACCTTATGGAAAGCTTGGCAAACGGAGCTACGTGAACGCAATTTAATAGATGAAAAAGTATTATTTGCATCACAACTTGCTGAACACATTAAAACTGTAGGCTCACAACAACATTGGTACATACTGTTTTTAAGTGATGCTTTTAATGAGGTTGAAACGCAATGGCTCACATCATTAGCGAACAAAGCGAATGTGCACCTCATTAGTCCCAATAACAGTAACATTAGCAGTGACAAAGCTGCATTTATACAGCAAGCGCTCTACCCTGACCGACACGATGAAAAACAAGCCTTACAACCAGCTAAAGAAAGTATTGGCGTAATTCCGTGCAACAGCTTTGAAAATGAAGCGCAACAAGTATTACAACAGCTACGCTATTTTCACTCTATCAAGCAAGCTAATGAACGTATCATCTTACTTTGTGAAGACCGAAGCCTAGTACGACGCTTACGTGCGCTATTAGAGCAACACCAAATCTCTTTGATTGATCCATTTGGTTGGAGCTTAGTGACGACTCGCGCGGCAACGTTTTTAAATGCAATACTAGAATGCGCAGAACATAACTACCCCTACGATGCATTGTTAGAGTTAATGAAATCACCCTTTGCAGAAAATGTTATAGATATAAACAGCGCATACCGTTTTGAACATGACATTGTTAGATCTGAAAATATACGCACCAATATAAATACATATAAACGTGCATTACAAAAAAGAAGTCAACGCTTAGGCGCATGGACAGCAGAAGAAAAACACAAACTGCAAACAAGCTTGCATATTATTGAAGAAGCTTGCTCACCATTGCAAACGCTTATTCTCAGTAAACATATTAACGCGAAGAAATTACTTAGCACGCTTATTGACAGTTTGAATATATTGCAGAGCAATAACATTTTAGAAGCTGACCCTGCGGGTAAAGTGCTCTTAGATACTTTACTGAGTATGCATGAAACGGTCACCAAATATAGCGCACAGCTACCTATAAACGATTTTAAAGCATGGTTACTACGAGAGCTGAATGATAGTTATTTGGTTAGCCAGGAAAAGCACGATGATATAAGCCTTGTTAACTTAAAACAAAGCCAAGGTTTTAGCCCGGATTATCTTGTTATTGCAAATGCCAGTTATAAGAAACTGCCCAACTTAAAAAATAACCTGCAGTTTTTTAACCAACGAGTATGTCACGAGTTAGGCTTGCCCACATACAAAGAGCAAATAAACTTTCACAAACAATGGTTCTTTGAATTATTAAGTCGTAGCAAGCAATGTGTCATTTCATGGCAGGCTGAAAAAAATGGCGAGTCACAGCTACCTAGCACTTGGGTAACAGCTATTAGCAACCGGTATAACAAGGCTTACCAAGAAGCCTTGCCTAACTTATACAACAGCATAGAAATACCAACAAACGATACAGGTTTTGCAGCACAAACAATGCAAGCAAGCGTAAGCAACTATACAAACTTGTTGCCAACAGATATTTCTGTTTCAGCACACCAAACACTTATTGATTGTCCATACGAATTTTTCGTTAGTCGTCTACTTGGCCTTAAAACAACAGATGAAATAAAAGACAAATTACAAAAAAATGATTTTGGTAGTTTAGTGCACCAGTCTATTCAGGCTTTTCACACAGATATGGAGTTTGTACCTGGGCCATTTGAATTGCCATTACTAAAACAGCATCGCGACGCAGCGATAAGCATGCTCGTCACTATTAGTAAAAAACTTTTCGCAACACACACAACAGATAACTACCAAGACAATAGCTGGTTAAAAAGTTGGTTGGCATTTATTCCAACCTTTATCGACTGGGAAATTGCCGAATATCAACACTGGCAACATAAAAATAGCGAATTATCATTAAGCAAATCAATAACAGATGGTATGTCTTTGTCAGGCAAAATTGACCGGGTAGATAAACAAGTAACAGAACCTGAGAATATACGATTATTAGATTATAAAACCGGGCTACTACCTACCGAGAAGTCTATTCAAAACGGCGAAAGCATACAGCTGACTTCTTATAGCTTGTTTCTAAACCACGTTAAACAAGTACGTTATATTGGTATTGACGATCAAGGTAAAATAAATGATCGGCGTTATATAGAAGACAATGACTTAGATGAACTGCGTGAAAAAACATTTTCACGCTTGCAGCAAATGTTACAACAGTTGCACGAGGGAAAACCTATTCCCATATGGCCAGAAGAAGACAAATGTAAAAAGTGTAGCGTTGCAGGTATTTGCCGTAATAATGTGTGGCGAACAGACACAAATAATACGGCATTAAACCAATAGTTTATTAATTTTTTAGCGCGACAAGCTCTTGCCCTAAAGCATAATAAACAGCATTTTTAGCATCACTGGCTAAATTAAAAGAAATGGCTTTTGACTGTGGCATAAAGCGTTTAGCAATAAGTTGGCCTGAAGAAAAGTCAACCGCATAAAGATTCTTGTCTTGACTGGCAATATGCAAAACACCCTTTCTATATGTTGGTCGGCTTGGTAGTTTGCCCAGCGTTGTAAAGTGCCATTGTTTATCACCAGTAATCGCATCGAGTTTATAAACATTGCCATCATAACTGCCGAATACAACCGTATTTTCAACAAGTAGTGGTGTTGTACGAATAACATTACCGGCTTTAAAGCGCCACACTTGCTCGCCAGTAGCCTGTTTAAAGCTTTGCATATAACGGTTGTCACCTGCCAGTAAAACGCTGTCTTTATACAATACAGGAGAGGTATAAATAGTTTGCTTTAAGTCTTTTTGCCATAACAGCTTGCCACTTGTTCTATTCAAGCAGTGCAACAAACCTTTTGTGGTCACAACAAATACATATTGTTCATTAACAACGGGTGCGGCATAAATGGCACCTTTTAGGCGAAAAGCCCATTGGCGCTTGCCCGTTAATTTATCCAAGGCATAAAATGCACCTTTGTTATTACCAACGTAAAGCGCGTTATCATAAAGAGCAATATCAGATGTAATAGCAGCACCGGTATTAATACGCCATAAACGTTTGCCTTTCTTAAAATCAAAGGCATAAGCCTGGCCATCTTTACTTGCAAAGTAAGCATTATTTTTATCTATGGCTGGGGCGCCACGTACAGCAGCATTGGTTTTGTAGCGCCAAAGTAATTTGCCTTTTGCATTAAGCGCATTTAAATACCCATCACTGCTACCGAAATAAATATTTTTGTTTATATAAACAGGCTTACTTGAAATAGCACTGTCCGCACTATAGCGCCAATATTCACTTGTATTGGCAACAACCTTGGTTTTTGTCTTTTTAGTTTTACTATTAGCCGATGTTGATGCAACTTGTGTTTTACGGCTGCCATCACTGTCATATTCTTCCGTAAATGAATTTAATGACACGCAAGAAGATAGTAATAATCCAGCAGATACAACCCAAAACGGCTTAAACATAGTAAATATCCTTAAAAAAAGACTAATTATAGTAGTAGCTTACTCGCCCATACACCGAGCACAGCAGCTCATAGGCAATAGTATCCGCACATTCAGCAATTTTTTCAACCGGAAGCCTTATATTTTTATCGCCAACCAACTGTCCACCCCATAATATAGCTTCATCGTGCAAACTAATATTTTTTGCATCGGTGATATCCACCGTAATTAAGTCCATAGATACGCGCCCTACCAAGGGGTAAGTTCTACCATTAATTAATACAGGGGTATTATTGCCAGCATGACGTGGATAACCATCGCCATAACCAATTGCTATAACCGCAATTTTACTGTCTCGTTTAGCTTGCCACTCACCTGCATAGCCAACCTTTTCATTTTTCAAGCACGTGTTAATCGCAATAATGGGGGCAGACAAAGTCATAACAGCTTGTAAATTTAGCGCTACACTTGCAGGTTCAACAAAAGGATTAACGCCATACATCATAATGCCAGGCCTAACCCAGTCTTGCTGTGCTTTGGGGTAAAATAATAAGCTGGCTGAATTAGCAATGCTAAGAGGGTATGCTTCCTGGTTAAGGCTATTTAATAAGGCCAATTGGTTTTCTGTTGTATCACGACTGTCAGCATAATCAGCATCCGCCATATGCGTAAACAAACCTTGCAGCGCAATACCTGAGCAGGTTTTAATAAAAGCCACGGCATCAGCAACAGCGCTAGGTAAAAAACCTAAGCGGTTCATGCCCGTGTTCGCCTTAAGCCATATATCCATATTAGCATTTTGCAATAAAGGCAATTGTGACTCATGGTGAATAACAGCGCTAATACGATGCTGCTCAAAAGCAGAAACATCATCGCTATTCTTAGGGCCTTGTAACACCAGTATGCTCTGCGCAATGCCATTACGCCTAAGCTCCAAAGCTTCTGATAAATTAGCAACGGCAAAGCCATCAGCATCATACAAAGCCTTAGCTGCTTGCACTAAGCCATGCCCATAAGCATTGGCTTTAATAGCGCACATAACCTTGCTATTAGGGGCGTGTTTTTTTACTTGCGATAAGTTATGCCGTAAGGCATCACAGTCTATATAAGCTTTTGCGCTGCGTTGCATAGCTTAAATAATAGAATTAAAAAGTGGCTTCTTGCGCAAAGTTCTCAGGCGCATAGTTTTCAAAGCGCGTAAACTCACCCAAAAATGCCAACCTAATGGAGTCTAAAGCGCCGTTACGGTGTTTACGAATAAGAATTTCAGCGGTGCCTTTTTGTGGGCTATCTTCATTATAAACTTCATCACGATAGATACATAAAATCATATCCGCATCCTGCTCAATCGCACCTGACTCACGCAAATCAGACATCACTGGGCGTTTATCTGGACGTGTTTCCAAACTACGATTTAACTGTGATAAAGCAATAACCGGCACATTAAGCTCTTTAGCCAAAGCTTTTAACGAGCGCGATATCTCCGAAATTTCTGTTGCACGGTTTTCTTTATGCCCTGGCACGCTCATTAACTGTAAATAATCGATCACGATTAAACCTAAGTCATTTTTTCTTTTTAAACGACGTGACCTTGCGCGCACATCATTCGGTGATAAACCCGGTGTATCATCAATAAAAATTTTGGCATCATTTAGCATAGAGATAGCCGAGGTAATACGTGGCCAATCAGCATCACCCAAATCGCCCGTACGTAACTTACTTTGATTAATACGCCCAAGAGATGAAATTAAGCGGGTTGCAATTTGCTCACCTGACATCTCCATACTAAACACAGCAACGGCTTTATTGTTTTTAATGGCCGCCGCCTCAACAATATTCATGGCAAATGAGGTTTTACCCATTGAAGGACGTGCTGCAACAATAATTAAATCAGAAGGCTGTAAACCGGCTGTTATGGTGTCGAACTTTGTAAAGCCAGTTTCTATACCCGTAATAGGCGAATCACGATTAAATAACTCATCAATGCGGTCAACAGCCTGCCCCATTAAGGTTTTAATATTTTGAAAGCCTGTTTCAGACTTCATGCCTTGCTCAGCAATTTTAAATATCTTGGTTTCCGCTGAGTCTAATAACTCTTTTGGCTGGCGACCCTCAGGATTGTAGGCACTCTCAGCAATTTCATTAGAGGTTGCAATCAACTGACGCAAAACCGAGCGTTCACGCACAATATCAGCATAAGCACGTATGTTTGCAGCACTTGGGGTATCTTTAGCCAATGTACCCACATACATTAAGCCACCGGCTTTTTCTAATTCACCGTTATGTTCTAACCATTCAGCAACGGTTACCACATCGCGCGGCTTATCATTTTC
>JAHDBX010000083.1:0-2643 GCA_020630145.1 Gammaproteobacteria bacterium
TAATTGGGATAACAACAGCCCTTTTCCATGATGCTGGCTATATACGCGAAGCGAGTGACACCGCTAAAAATGGTGCTGCTTACACAAAAACCCACGTATCACGTAGCGCAGACTTCATTATTAAACATACAAGCAGCATAGTAGGCTCAGAAGTAGCTGAGATAGCGTCTAGAATTGTACACTTCACAGGTTATGAAATTCCCTATAACAAGATTGCCGTAAAAGATATTCAAGAAAAACTTATTGGTACAATGGTAGCTAGCTCAGACATATTGGCACAAATGGCTGACCGTTGTTATATAGAAAAATGCCGCGATCGCCTCTACCCTGAGTTTGTCTTAGGCGGCATGACCGTCGATACATCTAAACAACAAGACTTTGTTATTTACCATACCGCAAAAGATATGCTGTATAAAACACCTGAGTTTTACCACGTTACAACAAAAGAAAAGCTCGATAAAACATTCAATAAAGTATATAAGTATTTAGATGCTTTTTTTGAAGATAGAAATCTTTATCTCGAAAGCGCTGACAGCAATATAAAGTACTTAGAAGAAGCCATTAAGAACAATGATTTACAGTCATTGAGAAGGCGTCCACCTAAAAATATTGCGCTTAAAAGCTTCCCTTTCGAGGAAGTGTATAAACAAGAAAAGTTATTGTCTATACAGACAATAACCATTCCCAATAAACAAGCATCTAACGGCAGTAAAAGTTATTTCAATTTTACCTGACGCCATAAAACAACTAAACAAACGAGTATCGCAATCACAAAGCTAATAAATGTCCATGCAGGCATAGTTAAGCCAAGAAATAACCAATCAATATCTGCACATTCTCCAGAGCCTGAAAGAATCATCTTTAACCCGTCAAACACTGAGAATACATCCATAATATAGTCATAACCCGGACCACAGTCAGGCACTTCGTCTTTAGGCAAATTTTGTAGCCATACATGGCGACCAGCAATAAAAGCACCCCATAGCGCTGCCACAGCAGCCAGCAAACAGTAAACTACTTTGAAAGAGGTATTTTTAGGATTATGTATTGCCGCTAATAATAAAATACAAGCCATAGAAATGA
The DNA here is from genome assembly GCA_020630145.1 of Gammaproteobacteria bacterium. Classification (GTDB taxonomy): domain Bacteria; phylum Pseudomonadota; class Gammaproteobacteria; order HTCC5015; family HTCC5015; genus JAHDBX01. The sequence goes on from JAHDBX010000083.1 coordinate 1,084, forward strand.
CTGCAATTCTTTGCAACACACATAATGGGCAAGGCTCTAAGCCCATGCTATATTGAAAAAATAGGGCTGTTGCCATAAGCGATGCACATAAAACAACACCTATTAATGCAAATTGTCTAAAACTTAAATTTATCATAACTAAAATTTTTGCCTCAACATTAAAAATAAAGCCAACAGAATAAATATAACCGATGGCGCAAAAGCATTTATGAAAGGTGGCAAACCATACAAATAGCCAAGATGTGAAGCTATACCACTAAAAATATAGTAACCTAAACCTACAACCAAACCAATCACAATTAAGTTGCCAGATGCCATCGTTCTTAAAGAACCAAAAGCAAAGGGCAATGCCAACATCAACATAACCATGACAGTAACAGGTGACATTAGTTTCAACCAAAATGATAAACGATAACGGCTACCGTCTAAATCATTAGCCTCCATATAATTTGCATAAGTATGCAAATCCATTAAGGTTAGCGTTTCCGGTCTGTCAATTACCGTAAATAACGACAAATCAAATTGCCAATTATAAGATAGTGCTTCTTTTTCGCTCACCATAACTTGCTCATCGTTAAACACCGTTACAATCACATTCTGCAACTGCCAATTTTGCTCAACCCAATGCGCTTCCTTAGCCTGAATAATAGAGCTCACTTTCTGATCTATAAATTCATATATTTCTACATCAAGCAAATGTTTATCTGAAGGCGCCTGCCCAATTTTAATAAATTGCCTGCCTTCTTTTAACCACACATTGTTTATTACAGTAGTTGAAGGCCAACCCTTAATTTTGGACTCGAGCATTTCCTTCTGTGTTTCTGATTTAGGCAATAGCAATTCACCAACGGCTACAATAAAGAGCATTAAGAAAATGCCCGTAAATGCAACCATCATACTAATCTGCACTTTTGAAACCCCTGCAGCACGCATTGCAATCAGTTCACTTTTACTTGCCATCCCCCCAAGCGCCAACAAGCCGCCAATCAATACAGCTGATGGAAATGTTTCATAAACAATAGCTGGAACAGAGAATATAACGAGGTAGAAAATATCAGTATAAGCCGCATTATATTTGCTAACTTTTTCTAAGCCATCTAGAAACTCAAACAATAAACTTACACCTAGCAGGACACACAAGACAAGCAGCACACCAAGCAAAACATTACGCGTCACATATAAAGTCAATGTACGCTGCATTTTAAACCAACTCACTACTATCAACAGATTTAAACCTATACCACCACCCTTCACGCTTAAGCACTAAGAAAACTAAAGCGCAGGCTATGCCAATAATAACGATGAATATACCCGGAAAAACAGGTATCTGGCTTGTTTCAAGCCATGAGCGAGCCAAATTTAATAAATAGAAATAGATAAAGTACAACAATATAGCTGGGCCTAAACGAGAATAACGCCCTTTACGGGGTTCAATATAACTTAAGGGTACCGCTAACAGAATAAACAATATTGCACCGAGAGGTACAGCTATTCGCATTTGGAGTTCAGCAATGCTACTTAGACTCTTTGTCTCTATCAGCTCAGATAAGGTAAACGACT
>JAHDBX010000083.1:2653-6983 GCA_020630145.1 Gammaproteobacteria bacterium
TTATATACGACTCTATATTGTTACTATTATGAACAGGGTAAACTTTTTCCTTCAAAAGAACACCATGCTCTTCAAACTCAAGTAAATTAAACCCTTCATCGTTGTCAGTATGCAGCTGCCCGTTTTTGTACTGCATATAGACATTACCCGTCGTCTTATCTATGTCTTTATTAGCTGACTGAGCAATTTGCACAGTTATGTCGTTATTACGTTGTATTTGTATAAAAACATCTTCCAAACGCTGTTTTGCAGCTGGTGTATCTACAGCATAACGCTCAAAAAATAAGGTGCTGTCTTTAGCACGGCTAGTATTAAAAGTGCCTGGTGAAATAGCCGTAATCTCAGCACGCCTCTCAGCGTCTTGCCATAAAAGCTCTTTCTTTGCTATTGCCCATGCATTGACAAACAAAGCCATACAAAAAAGCACTATAGACAATGGCACCAATACCCATACTAATTTTTTATATATACCCATAATGCCAAGACCACCTGTAGTAATAGCAGCCATTTCAGAGTCTTGGTATAAACGACCCATGGCCAATACCACACCTAAAAAGAAAGACATGGGTATTAAAATAACCGATTGCCTCAGCATATTCACAGCCAAAACAGGAAAAATAAGATCCTTTGGCAATTCACCACTTACAACAGACCCAATCGTTTTTAATAAGGTGTTACCCGTTAAAATAAGCAGCAAAACAAATAACACTGTCAGCGAGGACAGTAGTACTTCACGGCAAATATAACGATCAAGAATTTTCACAGGCTTTCTTTTAGTAAACAGATAAATATTAAAACTATACTAACAGTTAATAGGCTTTTATAATGATAAAAAATACGCTAGCAAGAATACCACAACGTAAACAGGTACAACCATGCAATATCAAATTAAATACGCTTCGCCCTTAACTATACGTACTGACTGCCTAATTGTTGGCATATATGCGAGTAAAAAGTTAAGTAGTGCAGCAGAAAAAATAAATATAGCCTGCAAAACAGCTATTACACAATGTCTAAAAAATGGCGATATTACAGGCAAAACGGGTGAAACCTTATTATTACAAGAATTAAAAGACCAGGATAACAAAGCACTACCATCAAAGCGTATTTTGCTAGTTGGTATGGGAGAACAAAAAAAGCCAACTATCGCCAATATCAAAAAGATACATGAAAGTGCGGCCAAAGCACTCAGCAAACTCAATATAAATAATGCCGTTAGTTACTTAGCAGATATTGACCATAAAGCCCTACCAGAGCAACTACAAGAAGACACCCTACTAAGCAGCGCTATTGTCGCAAGCGACCAGGCTTTTTATCAGTATTCTGAGTTTAAAAGCGATAAGCACACAGTAAAATGCAATAAAATTCACTTTGCCTTTGAAAACAAAGGCAGCGCTTCTTTACAGAAAAAACGCAAAACGGGCCAAACTCAAGGCTCAGCTATAGCTATAGGTATTCATAAAACCAAAGACCTTGGTAATGCACCCGGTAACGTCTGTACACCAACTTACCTAGCAAAAGAAGCCAAGCAACTTCAGAAAACATATAAAAACATCAAAGTATCTGTACTTGAAGAAAAAGACATGGCTAAGCTGGGCATGCACTCATTGCTTTCTGTATCAAAAGGCAGCAAAGAGCCCGCCAAACTAATTATTATGCAATATATGCAAGGCAAAAAAGGTAAAAAACCAGCCGTATTAGTCGGCAAAGGTATTACTTTCGACACTGGCGGCATATCATTAAAACCCGGCGCACAAATGGATGAAATGAAGTATGACATGTGTGGCGCAGCTAGCGTCATTGGCACTATGAATGCAGTAGCTGAGATGCAGTTACCTGTTAACCTAGTGTGCATTATTGCGAGCGCAGAAAATATGCCGGGTAGCCAAGCCAGTAGACCCGGAGATATTGTGACCAGCATGTCAGGACAAACTATTGAGATATTAAATACAGATGCGGAAGGACGCTTGGTATTATGTGACGCCCTCACCTACGCAGAAAAATTTAACCCTGCGGCCGTGATCGATATAGCTACATTAACAGGCGCATGTATTATTGCGCTTGGTCGAGTGCCAAGTGCTGTATTCAGTAACAAACAAGCATTAGCTGATAAACTCATTGCATCAGGTGATGCTATTCATGACCGCTTATGGCAGCTACCTATATGGGATGACTACCAAACCCAGCTGGATAGTAATTTTGCAGACATGGCTAATATTGGTGGTCGCGATGCTGGTTCTATTACAGCAGCTTGCTTCTTATCCCGCTTTACCAAAAAATACCCTTGGGCACATTTAGATATTGCAGGTACTGCATGGGTTAGTGGCAAAGCCAAGGGCGCAACCGGTAGACCCGTTCCCCTGCTTACACAATACTTAATAGATAATCACTGCTAAATAACTAATATGCGTGTTGATTTCTATTTGTTGGGCGAAAACAAAGTTTTATCACAAGTTGTTTTCGCTCTAATTAACAAAGGCCATCAAGCTAGTTGGCGTATAGGCATTCATCTTAACGACACTGAGCTAGCAGATGAATTAAGCAACAAGCTTTGGACGCAAATACCCAATAGTTTTATGCCCAACCAAATTATAAAAACGAGTCGTTGTCAGTCTAGTGAAGAAGCGATTATGCTATTTAATCATGCGCCTGACGACATCAATACATTAGACTACTTTATTAACTGCACTGGGCAAAATACCACGTACAATAAACCCGATGGTCGTTTAGCAGATATTGTACAGTTTGATGAAGAATCAAAAGTCGCAGGACGACGTCGTTATAGCGACTATAAACAACAACAATGTGAATTAAACCACCATAAAATATAATGAGCCAAGACGACAACATACCCGAACTCACTGATATCGCTACCGATACAGCCCAAAGAAATCAAAATGAATTTGATTTCGACGGATTGATACCTGGAAAGGCCTTAACAGCAGATGATATAAAAAACTTAGAAAAAGAAATTGATCGAATCATTAAACAAAGAATCACTATTCACAATAAGCTTTTGTACAAAGACCTAAGCAAAAACATTAACCTACTGATAAAAAATATACGCAATGACTCCTAATACCTTATCCAGTACAATCAAAACCGATGCAAGCAGTGTAAACTTTAACGACGTTATCACCTTAATAGATAGCCTATATAACTTTACAGAAACAGCATTTACGAATGGCTCGCAAAAAAACAATGCGGGAGAGAATAACGGCTCTTGTAAAATTTTTGCATTTGCAAAATTACAAAGCTTCAACAAAGAAGAAACATTAGCTTGTTTTGGTCAATACTACCAAGACGTTCTTAACACTCCAGAAAAAAGTGACCATCAGAATATACGTCAGTTTATCCAAAATGGCTGGGATGGCATTGTATTTTCAGGCGAAGCCTTAACGGTTAAGTAGTGACCACCCAAAACACACTGACTATTAGCCAACTTTTTATTTACCCTGTAAAGTCTTTGCGTGGAATAGCACTATCACAGTCAACATTATTAAGTAGCGGCCTTCCATTCGATCGTTATTGGATGATTGTTGATGAAAGTGGTCAATTTATCAGCCAACGCCAGCATGCTCAGATGGCTTTAATTAATACCGCCATTGACAATGAAAAACTTACATTCGCTTACAAAGATAAAAGCATCTCAATTGATATCAATACAGAAGTACAAACGACACCTTTTACTGCAACCGTATGGCAAGATAGCTGCCAGGTTGTTGCTGAAAATAAAGCCGTCAATACATGGTTAAGCGATATACTTGGCCAAAGCGTAAAATTGGTTCGCATGTTAGACAGTTTTACAAGGCCACAAAGTAAAAGTGAGATTTATGGGCAAGATACCTATACCTATTTTGCCGATGCTGCTCCTTACCTATTATGTAATCAAGGCAGCCTAGACCACATAAACCAACTACTAGAAATTGAGGGCGCCCCGCCCCTCAGCATCAAAAACTTTCGCCCTAATATTGTAGTTGCAGGCATAGAACCCTTTGCAGAACACAAGATTAAAACGCTGATTAATCCGAGCTATGAATTAGAGTGCCGCTACCCATGCCAGCGTTGCGCAATACCCAATATTGATATCAACACTGCTGAAAAACGCCTAGACAGACAACCTTACAAAATTTTAGGTGAGAAAAACCCGATGCCTAATGGTAAAAACCTACCTGCTTTCGGTGAAAATGTCACACTCAACAAGGGTATTAATGCATTGATAAAAGTAGGCGACAAGCTAGAGTATCGATATGAGTAGTAAAATATATTTTTCTAATAAGTCAGGTAAAAGCCTGCTTTGGTATATCGTTAACGGCATAGTAAGAAGCTT
>JAHDBX010000084.1 GCA_020630145.1 Gammaproteobacteria bacterium
CTCACAAAGGCCAATACTGTACCCAAAACCAAGTCCTTCCAAGCCACTGACTGGTTACCTGACAACAAGTCCAGCATCAATAAAGTACCTGCGGCCAAAATAGCGGGTATAGATAAAAGAAAAGAAAAACGTGCAGACGCCTGCAAATTTAAGCCCAACAGAACTGCCGCAGTCATTGTAATACCCGAACGTGAGGTTCCCGGAATTAAGGCTAAAGCCTGCGCACAACCTATAATCAATGCCGTTGTAATAACAATAGAGTACTCATCTTTTGTTAGCAAACCCTGTTTAGCAGCCCATGCCGCATAACCTAAGGCTAAACCAAAAACGATAGTCGCGATGGCAATAACTGTCGTACTACGCAAGTGACTCTCTACAAAGTCTTTCCCCAAAAAGCCAACGATAACCAAGGGAATCGTTCCCACAACAACCATCCAAGCTAAGCGGCTATTAGGCGTTTGCCGACGACTAAAACCTGACCGAAACCAGTCCATAGTCATATCAATCAACTGACCTTTAAAATAGATACATACAGCAAACAAAGTCCCTAAATGAACAGCCACATCAAAACTTAAACTTTGATCAGGCCAACTCGTTAACTCAGGTACTAATATTAGATGCGCAGAGCTCGACACAGGCAAAAACTCGGTTATACCCTGCACCAAAGCTAAAACAACAATTTGCAATAAATTCATATACTTACACTCAAACCAAGCTTTACTTTATAAAAAATACAGGAGCGAAGTTTACTAAGCTGCATTAAACAGCACCATACCGTCACTTCGTTATTTTTTACGTTATTTTTGGTCTGAAACCTTGCCGACTAGGCTGGAATACGTTAGTATTCGCGCCCTTGTCCCTATTGCGGGCAATACACATTGAATTTATAACCGCGAGTCCTTAAAAAGACTGGCTTTGTTTTACTGGATCAGTTATGTCACGAGTTTGCCAAGTTACTGGAAAACGCCCAATGAGCGGCAACAATGTCTCTCACGCTAAAAACAGAACGCGCCGTCGTTTTCTGCCAAATTTACATACCCAACGTTTTTGGGTAGAAAGTGAAAACCGTTGGATTCGTCTTTGCGTATCAAGCAAAGGCTTACGTATTATCGACAAGCTTGGCATTGATCAAGTACTAAGCGATATGCGTAAAAACGGCGAAAAAGTATAGGATCGTAAGTTATGAGAGATAAAATCAAATTAGTATCTAGCGCTGGCACTGGCCACTACTATACAACAACTAAAAACAAGCGCACTATGCCTGAAAAATTTGAGATCAAAAAGTTTGATCCAGTTGTTCGCAAATATGTGCCTTACAAAGAAGCTAAAATTAAGTAATTACCAGCAGCTTTGTTTACACGCTTTTAAAAACCCGCGCTGAGTTACATCAGCAGCGGGTTTTTTAGTTTTTACAGCGCTATATCCGCAAAAACCGCATCAGGTCGACAAACAATGACAATATTAGAATTACTATTACTACTTGTTACCGGCATAGCTACTGGCTTCCTCAACGTAATGGCAGGGGGCGGATCTATGCTCTCCGTGCCAATGATGATATTTTTAGGCATTCCGGGCACAGTTGCGAATGCCACCAACCGACTTGCTATTCTGCCGCAAAATATTACTGCCGTATTAACGTTTTACAAAAAAGGCTTTAGCAACTTTAAACTTAGTCTTACCTTAGCTGCATGCACCATACCTGGAGCCATTATCGGCTCATACATTGCATCGCAAATACCCAATGCAAACTTCAACAAACTACTTGCCGTTATTATGGTGGCCATACTCATTATAATGATGCTGCCCCAACCCAAAAAAAGTACAGAAGGTGAAAAAATATCTAAAGGCCGAATGATAGCCGGGCATATTTGCATGGTATTTATAGGTTTTTGGGGAGGCTTTATCCAACTAGGCGTTGGCTTTTTACTGATGCCAACCTTAAACCGTGTGCTAAAACTAGACCTTATCACCACCAATATGCACAAGGTGTTTATTGTTATGTGTTACACCGCTGTGGCCCTACTCGTATTTTCATCACAGCTAGAACTGTTTTGGCAAGCAGGTATTGCTTTGGCAATAGGTACCTCAATTGGCGCGTGGCTAGCAACTAACTTCCAAATTAAACGCGGTATTAATGCTATTCGATGGGTAGTTAACGCGGTTATTATCGTATTTATTATAAAACTCTTATTTTATTCATAGGGCACTTATTATTCATTAAAACTCGACTATACTCCTTGGCTGCAGAGACAGCTGGTACAAGGACTTTGCAAAGAAGTAGATGTATTAACGGAGCTTTAACATAACGACAAGGGCATTAGCCAGTCGTCAATCTTCTGCCGATGCTTTTTGTTATGTGATTGCTCTCACCATTAACTTTTAAGCTGAAGGGGATTACGATGCAAAAACACACCATTTACCTTATTGCCACTTGCGTTAGCGCAGTGCTTGTTACTTCTCAACTACGCACACCCGCACTAAAAACTGACCACCTGCCAGTTACAAGCGAGCTCCAAAATCAACACATAAACAAAAATGCTGCAAAGCATGAACTTATTGGTGGCTCTCACCTTTCGACATTAACAGATACAGAAAAAAGTGCGCAAATAAATCTTCCAGTATTTGAAGATGACCCTGCGATTTTAGATGCTCAAGCTTATGCTGAAAAATTCAGCATCACTGAAGATGAAGCTCTTATGCGCTTATACATACAAGATAAGTTAGGGCTAATTGAGGAAAACATTGCCCAAGCCAAGCCAAAATCTTTCGCAGGCCTATGGATAGAGCATGAACCTGAGTATCGCATTATTGTTCAAACCACCAGCGAAGAAACATCAACACTGCCCTCCTACTTTGACTCGCTAGGTCAAAACATCCCTATCAAAATTGTCACAGTAGACACCCCTCTTTACAAACTGGAAAGTTCGCTCGATAAAATTTCTCAAGATTTATATAACGCCGAAATTCAAGCCGATATCAATATTGATATTTTCAATAACCGCCCAGAAATAATGGTGGCAGATGTTGATGCTTTTGAAAATTTATTAAAAGAGCACAACATTATATTGCCAGCAAACACGCACATAAGAGAAGTCGAAGCACTTACATACCCTGTAACGAATATAGAAGGAGGAAGGCCACTATTCAATTGTTCAACAGGCTTTATTGTTTACAGCTATTGGAAAGCTGAGTATGGAATATCAACAGCGGGGCATTGTTCTAACCACCAAGTTTACTCATATGGGGCCTTTGTCGCGCTAGACTTTGAAGCAGAACAGTACGGTGGAAATGCTGATATACAATGGCATACCCCTAAGTTTAACTCTAGCTCTAATAATTTTACGAATAAAATATGGGAAGGCAGTTACTTAATAAGTATCTGGTCGAGTAAATACCGCAATTACCAGACTATTGGATCATGGGTTAGACGATATGGACAAACCTCAGGAAGCGCTTGGGGCACTATACTAACAAAATACTATCGGCCTAACGTTCATCCCGGCATTCACTTTACTCATAACTTTATGAAAGCAACATTTAGTGCATCACCTGGCGATAGTGGTGGGCCGGTATTTTCAGGCAGTGCTGCTTACGGAATTACGATGACGTCAAATGGCGTATACACTGCCATAGACTACTTAGGTAATTTAGGTTTACAAGTAAAAACTTGGTAAGGTTAACCGAAAAAAGCCCTGTTTATTAACAGGGCTTTTTATAACTACAACTATTTTTTGTCTACACTGAATTTACCTGCGCCAGTAGTAGCTAAAACCAACAGGCCACCAATCATTGATAACTCTTTCATAAATACTACGCCACCAATATCATGGAAATTAAATGCAGTGACAACGGTAAACACGGCTAATACTATTGCTGCAACACGCGTTTTAAAACCAACCAAAACGGCTATACCAGCCAAAGCCTTAACAATAAAGCCAGCCCAAACCAACCAACCTGGAAACGCAACTATTTTACCCGCAGCCCCAAAACCAACTGGCACCTGGTTTGTTACAATAGACACCACACCTGAAGCATAAATCAAAGCCAATAAAATACGGCCAACCAAAAGCATTACATCATTTTTTTCTAAATTATCTAACATTTTATTCCCCCTCGGAATAATTAAATGGTCACCTCGAATCTATAAGAGTTACACACAAATAACAAATGTTTATTATGCAAACCATAGATTTTGTATAAATTTCATGCATAAATTCATGCCAGTGTCTACTAGACAGTCAAAAAAATGCAGTTGCTATTGAACGAACACTTTGTTTAACTATCTATAGAAATTGGTTGATCAGTAAATAATATGTTACTGGTCTCAATTGAGCTAACATATTAAGGGATAAATTATGAAGTATTTATTAGCACTTTTACTTGGAACATTCATCACAACTAGCAGCATAGCTGCCGACGGTACTGTTGATGTTCTAAGTAAGTACAGTGTAGAAGAAACAGCCGATCGTTTTGAAAAAGTATTAAACAAGAAAGGCATGACCATCTTTAAACGCATTAAACATTCTGAAGGCGCAAAAAAAGTGGGCGTTGATTTGCGTGATACGCAAGTGATTATTTTTGGCAACCCCAAAGTTGGCAGCCCGCTTATGCAATGTGCACAAAGCATCGCAATAGATTTACCACAAAAAGCCTTAATTTGGAAAAATGCAAAAGGTCAAGTTTACATTACTTATAACGACCCTTCATACCTAAGAAAACGTCATAACGTTTCAGGTTGCGACCCTGTCTTTGCCAAAATAACAAAAGCCCTAGCTGGCTTAACTGGCGCAGCGGTTAAATAATAAGACGAATAAAAAAGGGTGGCATAGCCACCCTTTACCTACGCGATACTACTCACACTCTTTCTATTACCGTAGCAATACCTTGGCCTAGACCTATACACATAGTAGCCAAACCCAAGGTCGCATCTTTACCTTCCATAATATTCAATAAAGTACCCGTGATTCGCGCACCTGAACACCCCAAAGGATGTCCCAAAGCAATAGCTCCACCATTTAAGTTAACTTTATCTTCAACCTTGCCATCTAACTGCAAACCTTTTAATACAGGCAATGATTGCGCAGCAAAGGCTTCATTAAGCTCAACATAATCAATGTCATCAATGCCTAAGCCGGCCCTTTTCAGGGCTTTTTGAGTAGCGGGAACAGGACCGTACCCCATAATAGCAGCATCACAACCCGCAACAGCCATCGATCTCACTTTAGCGCGAATAGGCAAGCCTAAAGCTTTTGCTTTTTCTGCGGACATCACCAACATAGCTGAGGCCCCATCTGACAGTGCAGATGATGTTGCTGCTGTCACTGTACCATTTACTGGATCAAACACCGGGCGCAATGTAGCAAGCTTATCTAAGTTTGTATCAGGACGAATCACTTCATCTGTTTCACACAAGGTCTTAAAACCTTCATCATTATGTCCTTGTATAGGTACGATTTCGTTAAGCCAGCGCCCCTGTTCTGTAGCTTCCCAAGCCTTTTTATGCGAACGAACAGCAAACTCATCTTGCTGCTGACGCGAAATATTATGCGTACGGCTCAACATTTCAGCGGTCATGCCCATCATATTCGAGGCTCTTGCTGTTGTTTTCGACATTTCAGGGTTCAGGTCTACGCCATAATCCATGGCAACATGACCCATATGTTCTACACCGCCAATAATAAATACATCGCCATTATTCGTCATAATGCTTTGCGCGGCTGTATGCAATGCTTGCATAGATGAACCACATAGACGATTAATCGTTTGTCCGGCTATATGTCGAGGCAGGTTAGCCAGCAAGGCTGCATTTCGGGCAATATTCCAACCCTGCTCCTTAGTTTGGTTAACACAGCCCCAAATCACATCTTCAGTTTCATTAATATCCCAATTAGGGTTGCGAGCCTGTAATGCCAGCATTAACTCAGCAGATAATTTTTCTGCACGCACATGCCGAAACATACCATTACGTGACTTTCCCATAGGGGTACGAATAGCATCAACAATAACGGCATCTTTATTTTGTAATGTCATGAGTCTATCCCCTATACCGCTTGATAAAATGTTTCATTATTGTCTGCCATCTTTTTCAACAAAGCTGGCGCTTCGTACAACTTACCCAAATGTTGATATTTTTCACATAAGGCAAGTACTTTCGCAGCGCCAACTTCGTCCACATGCCGCATAGGCCCACCTCGAAACGGCGGGAAACCTAAACCGTATACCATAGCCATATCAGCCTCTTGCGCAGTGGCAACAATGTTATCCTCTAAACAACGAATGGTTTCAGTTATAAATGGCAACATCATACGCAATGTAATATCTTGTTTATCAAACTCTTTACGCGCCTCAACCTTGTCTTTAAGCAATTGATAAGTCTCTGGGTCAGGCGTTTTTTGCGGTCGACCTTTACGGTCTTTTTCATAACGATAAAAACCAATATTATTTTTTTGCCCTAAGCGATCATGTTTGTACATAACACTGGCTGCTGACTCATAGGTAATACCCATACGTTCCGGAAAACCTTGTGCCATAACTTCTGCTGCATGATGTGCGGTATCTAAGCCTACAACATCAAGTAGATAAGCAGGGCCCATAGGCCAGCCAAAACCTTCCATCACTTTATCCACTTTTTCAAACTCTGCACCATCGCGCATTAATAGATTAAAACCAGCAAAATAAGGAAATAGCACCCGGTTCACTAAGAAACCGGGGCAATCATTAACCACTATTGGATTTTTACCCATAGCTTTTGCATAACTTACCGTGGTTGCTACAGCAGCCTCACTACTTTTTTCGCCACGAATAATTTCTACTAAGGGCATCTTATGAACGGGGTTAAAGAAGTGCATACCAACAAAGTTTTCTGGTCGTTTTAAAGACTTACTTAACTGGTTAATAGATATAGTTGAGGTATTAGAGGCTAGAATTGTATCGTCGCGTACTTTGGGTTCTACCTAATACTGCTTATTTAGGGG
>JAHDBX010000085.1:0-4539 GCA_020630145.1 Gammaproteobacteria bacterium
TAGAAGCTGTCTATTCTGAAACCAATGAACAATACGAATTACGTAAAAGTATTGAAACAGAAAAAAATAAAGAATAATGGCTACAGAACCTAGCGACATGAGTGCTAACTTTTCAGCACCCGAAGAACAAGTTAAAAAACTTGAGCTACCCTACTCCTTTGCAAAAAGGCATGGCATATTATTAGTTGAACACAATGAACAAACTGCTTTAATCTACAAAGAGAAACCTTCTCTCAACATTATTGCGGAGTGCCGCCGTTTTGTAGGCGGTAACTTTCAACTACTACCTTTTAATGATTATAGCGACAAAACATTCGATGCTTTACTAGCAGAAGAATATGACCGCGGCAGTGGCGCAACGGCTTCAATGGTTGACGATTTAGGCAGCGAACTAGACCTAGCCGATATTGCCGACACATTACAAAAGCCAGAAGATTTATTAGAGTCAGAAGACGATGCACCCATTATTCGTTTAATTAATGCATTATTAAGTCAGGCCATTAAAGAAGGTGCATCCGATATACATATCGAACCTTTTGAAAATCGTTTACTTGTACGCTACCGTGTCGATGGCGTACTACATGAAGTACTTGAACCGCCGCGTGAATTAACCACTATCATCGTATCGCGTATAAAAGTAATGGCCCGTTTAGACATTGCCGAAAAACGCTTACCGCAAGATGGCCGCATATCACTCTTGATCGCAGGCCGTACTGTCGACGTACGTGTTTCAACTCTGCCATCAGGTCATGGCGAACGTGTTGTAATGCGCTTACTCGACAAGCAAGCTGGCCGCTTGGATTTAACCCACTTAGGCATGAACCCAACCACACTGGAACACATTACCAAACTGATTAAACAGCCACACGGCATATTCCTAGTTACCGGGCCAACAGGTTCTGGTAAAACAACCACACTCTATGCTGGTCTAACCCAAATTAATGACTTATCACGCAACATACTTACAGTAGAAGACCCTATAGAGTATTACCTAGATGGTATAGGTCAAACGCAAGTAAACAGCAAAGTAGACCTTAGTTTTGCACGCGGCCTACGCGCGATACTTCGCCAAGATCCAGACGTTGTTATGATAGGTGAAATTCGTGATAAAGAAACGGCAGAAATTGCCGTACAAGCCAGTTTAACCGGACACTTAGTATTTTCAACCCTGCATACCAATACGGCTATTAATGCTATCTCTCGTTTACGTGATATTGGTGTAGAACCCTTTTTACTTTCATCATCACTGATAGGCAGTTTAGCTCAACGCCTTATTCGAACACTCTGCAATGACTGCAAAGAATCTTACACCGCTAATGCACTTGAATGCGAAGTGATGAACATCGACATCAAAGATGCCCCAACCATCTACAAGCCAAAAGGCTGCGAATCTTGCAACCATCTTGGTTTTACAGGCCGTACCGGCATATACGAACTCATCATTATTGATGAAAAAATGAAAGGCATGATACACGATGGTGCTTCCGAACAAAAAATGGAACAGCATGCACGCCTAACAACTACCAACATACGAGAAGACGGTATTCGTAAAGTACTACAAGGTATTAGTACCATAGATGAAGTACTGCGGGTTACGCAAAACGATTAATCATGCCTGCATTTCAATATACTGCGCTCAATGCCAGCGGCAAACAACAAAAAGGCATACTTGAAGGCGATAATGAAAAATCCATTCGCCAACAACTACGCGACAAACAGCTAACCCCTTTAGACGTTAGCACAACCAATAAAGCAGGCAAAAAACAGGCCGGCAAAAGCGGTAAAAAAAGCGCCGCACCGAAGTTTAATCAAAAAATATCTAACCCCGATTTAGTGGTACTGACGCGGCAGCTTGCCACCCTACTACAAGCAGGTTCACCTTTAGAAGAAGCCTTAGCCACAGCAGCCAAACAAACTGATAAGCCTAAAGTACAAGCGCTTGTATTAAATTTGCGCGCAAATGTTGTTGAAGGCCATACCTTTGCCTACGCACTCAATAATCACCCAAAAGTATTTAACGAGCTTTATCGCTCAACTATTGAAGCTGGCGAGCACAGCGGCAACCTTGACAAAGTATTGAGTCGTTTAGCAGAGTACGTTGAAGCACGCGAAGAAATAAACAACCAACTTAGCACAGCACTGATTTACCCTATTGCACTCGTGACTATTTCTTTAGCCGTTATTATCTTTTTACTCGCTTACGTTGTGCCTCAAATTACGCAAGTGTTTGACAGTTTAGAACAAGAGCTTCCCATCATGACACAGGTCATGATTACAATTAGTGATTTTATTCGTAACTACTGGCTCATTCTGCTAATAGCATTTGCACTCACTTACTTCACGATAAAAACACTACTAAAAAACGAAACCAATCGTTACAACTGGCATAGCATATTACTTAAAACACCCTTAATTGGTCGCTTATTGCAAGGCATCAATACCGCACGCTTTTCACGCACACTAGGCATACTCAGCGCCAGTGGCGTATCCATCATAAAAGGTTTAGAAATATCAGCGCGTGTAGTCGACATGCTACCTATGCGGAAAGCCATTGCCGAGTCTGAAAAGCTCGTGCGCGAAGGTGGCGGCATCAGCCGTTCACTAGCTAAATCAGGCAAGTTCTCACCCATGGCAATACACCTAATTGCCAGTGGCGAAAACAATGGCCAACTAGAACAAATGCTAGATCGCGCCGCAACCTTTCAAGAACGCGAAGCGTCAACAACCATAGAAAAATTTATGTCTTTAGTACAAGTGCTTCTTGTACTTGGCATGGGCGTTATCGTTATGCTAATTGTATTAGCTACCCTATTACCTATATTTGAGCTAAATCAAATCGTCAACTAACACACAGCCGTAAGCTACATCAGTTTATGGCTTTCTTTGGCCAATACACCTAAAGCACTTTCTAGATTTTCATTCCATTCCATTGCGCAACTTAAGCGCAAACAATTACGATGCTTGTTTAAAGCAGAAAACAACACACCCGGATTAAAACAAACGCCCTTTGCCATCGTTTTTTCCAATAACTCTAAAGTATCAATATGTGAAGGCAATGATAACCAAAGTGTAAAACCACCTCTAGGTTGCGTTATACGCGTTCCCTCTGGCAATAGCTCATACATACGCTCCAACATTAAATTAGATTGCATACCATAACGTCGTCGCGCCGACTGCAAATAACGCTCATGCTTACCTAACTTAAGATACTCCGCCATAATATATTGCGATGTGGTTACACAAGACAAACCCGCTACATACTTACTGTACTCAATATTTTTTTGCAACGTAGGGTTTACTACCCAACCTACACGCAAGCCTGGTGAAACCGTTTTAGAAAATGAACTGCAATAAATAACCGTGTCATTTTTATCAAAGCTTTTAATCGGTCTAGGGCGATAATATGGGTCATGACTAATGTCGCCATACACATCATCCTCAACAATACGAATACTGTGTCTATCACATAAATCTAATAGTGTTTTCTTCTTATCCGTCGGCATACGTGCACATGTTGGATTACTATAATTACTCGACAACAATAAACCCGCAATACTCCACTGCTGTATAGCGAGCTCAAGCGCCCCAATACTGACACCCGTGCGCGGATCAGTGGGTATCTCAATCACTTCTAAATTCAACAACTCACAGGTTTGCAAAAAACCAGGGTATGTCGGTGTTTCAACCGCAATAGTAGAACCTTTTTCAAAACAGCTGAGCAATACCAACATAGTCGCTTCCTGACAACCACTGGTCACCATAATATGCTCAGGATCAACCTCACAGTTTAAGTTACGCATATACACACTTATCTGCTCGCGTAAGACTCTATCGCCTGGCATTGGCATATACTTATCACGCTGGTGTTGCGTCGAGCGCATAGCAATACGTGAGGCCTTATCAATATCTTTAACCGGCAAAAAAGACTGCGCAGGAATAGCCGCGCCCAAGTTGAGTAATTTAGGGTTATAAATAGACTTCATCAAGCCTAGGATTAACTCCTGATTATTAATCTTCGTTGGCTGCTCCAATATATAGCTCGCTTCGGGTATCGGCACACTGCTTTGTATATTGGCCGCTGAAATATAAAAGCCCGAACGTTCACGACCTTCAATCACACCGTCTTGCTCAAGCACCTCTAAAGCCCTAACTACCGTCGACATACTCAACTTATGGCGATCACAGAGCTGGCGCACACTTGGCAGCTTCATATTGACCTTAAATTGACCATCTCGAATTTGTTGATGCAGCTCTTTCGCTAACTCTTCATATTTGTTCATAAAGCAATACAGATTTAGAATAAATGACATATACAGATACAAAACTACAAATCTGTACTCTTAAAATTAAATAAAACTGATTCTGTATACAGACTAAAGCTTTTAGTAGACTAAATCAACACATAACAAGCAACAAAATAGAGAAAAGTAGAGGTACAGATATGAAAACGCATGACATAAGCCAGGAACAGCTTAACTTTATACCAAAGGCACAACAACATACACCAGACTTATTGGTGGATATTAGTCCAATGTCTAA
>JAHDBX010000085.1:4549-6963 GCA_020630145.1 Gammaproteobacteria bacterium
AAGAATGTCATTACAAAGGATTACTTAGCCAGTTTTCATCGTAGTTACGAAGCCATGTCGGGTAAAAAGCTACCGAGCGAGGCGGTTAATATGATTGTTAGAGGCATTATTAGACCCAGCAGCATATCAGCCAATAGCAGTATTCGCATGGGCATATTCAACCAAATAAGCCAGCAAATACGCAGTTTACATATTAAAAACTCTCGCGAAATATGGCGATTAGCAAATATTTACACCAAACACGAATATGGTTTCAAAGTGAGTTACGTAAATTGGAGGCTATACAAACTCTTCCACTAAAAAAAAGCCCTTTATGGTAAATAAAGGGCTTTTCATATCTAAGCAAAAATAAAAAACTACAACCACCTACGCACAGTACTCTTATAGTGCATATAATCCTCTCCAAACTTTGCCGCTAACACTTCTTCTTCGGGCTTAATTTGAAAAGCCGTAATATAAGCAACAAAAAACACTGGCGCAATAAAACCTGTTAACGTTGAATAAAAGTAACAAACACCCAGTAAAATAAATAGCATACCCACATACATAGGGTTACGAGATACCGCAAACAAGCCAGTTTGTACAACCGTTTTCGTTTCATTAGGCGTATGCGGGTGTACAGTCGTATCAACACGCCAAAAAGCAATAGCAGCCAACAAAAGAACCAATAAACCGATCAGTGTAAATACAGCAGATATAAATTTAGGGTAAGGCAAACCTAATTGAAGCACAGGTATAAAACGCGATAAACCATAGGTCAGTAACATCGATACAAACAATACAACAGGAGGGTAAATTTTTAATTTCATCTATTCAATACGCCTACTAAAAGTGACAAAAACAAAACAGCAATGTATAAAGCAACTACTCTATACAGACAAGTGCCGACACTGTTTAAAAGTAGTGTAAACTTTTCGTATAAAAAAACAAGCACTGGCTCATTATAAGCACACATATGAAAATAGCTCAAAAAAATTGGCGTAAACTATTATTTATCACCATAGTATCAGCCCTACTCTTAATAAGCTTATTATTAATTACAATACCCATTGCAGCTAAATGGTGGCTAACATCAACGCTAAGCAAGGAGCAACAGCAAGCACATATAGAAGACCTTAATATCAACTGGTTCACAGCTAAACTTCATATCAAAAACTTTACAATAAAACATGATCAGGACGCTGTATTCAGCTTATCAGATGCACACATAAAATGGTCTTGGCGACAATTGCTGCAAAAACATATACAACTAAGCGGCATAAAAATTGATAACCTAAACATAAGTCTAGATAACAAAGATAATAACTGGCATATAAAAGGCTTCCCTTTACCCACAGAAAACACCGCAAACGATCCAAGCAAGAAGCCTCAAACCTCAGCGTGGACAGTAGCTATAGAGCCTGCAACATTAAGCAACTCAAGTATCAATATTAGCCAAGAAGATAAACAAGCCCACATTGATATTACACATATTGATATAGGTGCTTATTCTACAAAAGCTAAACAACAGACTCCACTACCTTTTACACTGGATTTTAGTTTATCAACTAAAAACTCATTCCTGCATGAATACAAAGCACAATTACTTAAACCACTACAAATCAAAATTACAGGCCTATACAAAGAAAACACTGACATAAACTTGCAACTAGAAACCGGTGCTCTCGAAATAGCATCACTCAACAATGACTTTCTATTAGCAAAGTGGGAGGCATTAAAAATAGCGTCCTTACAGCTCAAACAAAAACAACTCGATATTGAATCCATTACACTGAATAAAATAGTCACCGCACAATTCACAAACAAAGAAGACAGTTATAAAAACCAAGGCAAAGCCCTATTTACAAGCGATAAACTGCATCTTCAAAAACTCAGTAGTTCGCTAAGTGAGTCCGCACTATCAATTAATAAGATGGAATTAGAAAAAGCCAACACAACCCTTCTACAAAACGAAAATAAGGCTATGCCCATCATAGACCAACTTTTGTCTTTTATACCTAATGCACCAAGCGAAGCTAATGCCTCACCCAGCACCAAGCCTGAAACAGCAGAAAAATGGAAAATTAATATAGGCCAAGTTCAATTATCAAAACAAAGTAATATACACTTTATAGACAAACAGCCCTCACCTGCAGTTGAGCATCAGCTGCTATTCGATCATTTCCAAATTGACAACATCAATAATAAAGCAAACGAAGAAAGCCAAATAAATATTGGTGGCAAACTCAATCAACTCGCTGAATTCACATTAGCCGGTAGCGCACAACTCTTACAAAAAACACAAATTAGCGATACAAACCTTAAGATTACAGCACTAGACCTACCGACATACTCATCCTACCTTAGAGAACAAATAGGCTACTCAGTACAAAGCGGACAATTAGATAGCGAAGTCAAATTAAAAACCCACTCAC
>JAHDBX010000086.1 GCA_020630145.1 Gammaproteobacteria bacterium
TTATCGCAACCACCGATAGTGACAACGCCATCAAAGCCTTGGCCTGCAACAACGGTTTCAATTGAGTCGGCGATGACTTCACGGGAGACGAGAGAGTATTTCATGCCTTCTGTGCCCATTGAAATACCGTCTGATACGGTGATGGTATTAAAGATAATACCTTTAGAGCCAGATGCGTCAGCACCTGCTTTAGCAGAGTCAGCTAATGTATTAATGTGCATATTGCACGGAGTCACCATGCTCCATGTAGAGGCAATGCCAACCTGTGGCTTTTTAAAGTCTTCGGTTTCAAAGCCTACAGGGCGTAACATTGAACGTGCACCAGCACGGTCGTTGCCGTCTACAACGGCAGAAGAGAATTTGCGAATATTGTTTTTGCTCATAACAGTATTGTTTGGCTAATTGATAGAGGGGGTATTATAAAGATATTTGTTGGCAGATGGTATGTATGTGTGGCAGGATTTGCCTGTAGTTTTGTATTTTACAGAGAATGTCTGAGGGGATAGATAATGGTAAAGCGTTGTGAGTGGGCAGCTAAAGCAGGTGAGTTGGATCAAGAATATCATGATACGGAATGGGGTGTGCCTTGCTATGATGACCGCATGTTGTTTGAGTTATTGATTTTGGAAGGTGCTCAAGCAGGTTTGAGTTGGTCAACCATATTGAATAAACGTGAAACCTATCGCAAGGCTTTTGATAACTTTGACGCTAAGAAAATAGCTCGCTATAGCGATAAAAAAGTCGCTAAATTATTAGAAGACCCCGGTATTGTGCGTAATAAACTAAAAGTTAATGCCACAGTAGGCAATGCAAAGGCTTATCTTAAGGTAGTGAAAGAGTACGGTAGTTTTTCAGATTATATTTGGCAGTTTGTGGGCGGTAAGCCGATACAAAATAAATGGAAACGTATGGTCGATGTACCGGTTTCCACTGCTGAGTCAGATGCGATGAGCAAGGATCTGAAAAAGCGGGGCTTTAAATTTATTGGCACCACAATTTGTTATGCTTATATGCAGGCCGTCGGTATGGTTAATGACCATACGACGACATGCTTTCGATATAAGGCTTGTAAGTAAAAGGTAAAGGCTTAGAAACGTGCTTTAAAGCCAATGGCAAGGTTGCTACCATCAATTTCTGTTACGGCATTGCCTTGTGTATCGGTGATAGACGTTTTGGCATCAAAGCTAATGTTTTCATATGTAAATGCAAATGAGCAGCATCTTGAGAAAAAGTAGCTCGCTTTTACAACAGCGCCAGTGGTACTGTCCATCGCTATTTTTTCTACAATATTGTCATTCTCATATTTTACTTCGATATCATCACTTCCATAATGCACGATGCCAGCACCAAGGTGTAGTTTGCCTGTATTGTAAAAAGGTATGACCTGAATGCCATAAGGTGCATAACTTGCTCGGTTAAAGTTTTGTGAATCATCGTCGCAGGTGTCAGAGGAGCTAAATAAGCACTCGATGCTATCAATTAACTCGTTTATGGTTTCAATAATATTACTTGAGTTATCTGAGCCTATGTTGGAAAGGCGGTTAACTAAAGAGACATCTGTACCAAAACGTGGGCTGATATTAAATTGATAACCAAACTCGATTGTCGTTGCATCTTGTAAAGATAAGCCTTGTACGTTGCTTGGGTTTCTGACATTAACGTTTAGTGCCTCATCGTCGCCACTAATGGGGAGGTTGATGCCAAGAATAAAATCATTGTCTAGAGCTAAAACGGTACTAGGTAATAATGCCAGCATGAAAAGTGCGGCTAAGATTCTCATATGAATGTCCTTATATTAAAAGCGTGCTTTAAAACCAATGGCCACGTTACTGCCGTCAACTATATTAGTTGTATTGCCTGCAATGTCAGTCACATTATTTTTTGATTCGAATTCTACATCTTCATACGTTAATGTAAGGGCACAACAGTTTGAGAAGTAGTAGTTGGCTTTGCCGACTATGCCAGTAGCGCTCTTAAATGCAATATGATCGGTTGTTTCATCTTCATATTTAACAACAATACTTTCGCTATTATAAAAAACGGCGCCTAAACCAAGGTGAAAGCGTTTGCCTGTATATGTTGGCACGACTTGAATGCCATAGGGCGCGAATTTTGCATTTTTAAATGTTAGACCTTCATCATCGCAAGAGCCAATAAAGCCAAGGAAGCAGTCGAAGATGGAGTCAAATAGGCTGCTAATAATGTCATCAGATTCACCTGTCGCTGAAAAGCGATAAACAAATGATAGGTCAGTGCCAAATTTGGGTGCAATGTCAAATTGGTAGCCTAATTCTAGAGTGGTAGGACGTTGAAAAGATAGGCCTCTTACTTCACTGGGTGTTCTTGTGTTGACATTAATTTTTTGATCTTTGCTGCTTAGTGGTAAATTTAAACTGAAGTACACATAGTCATCTTCATAAGCTAGAAGTGTTTGAGGTAAAAGAATGATGAGTAATAGTAAAAAAGAGGAAATACGTTTCATGTAAGGGCTTCCAATAGGTCAAAAGGCTTGTTACAGCAGAATTAATTTTATAATCATACAAGTATATTCACGCTTATGTAGGTTTCAATACGAATTCATACTTATTATGCATTGTTCTTGCACTGAGGTATTATAATGGAAGTGGGTAATTTATTTAAGTTATTGTATTGTTAGAGATTATTTATAAAGACGAGCATTTAATTGCGATAAATAAGCCAGCAGGTTTGCTGGTGCACAAGAGTGCTATTGATAAGCATGAAGAGCTCAATGCTATGCACCTTTTGCGTGATCAATTGGGGCAATGGGTTTACCCTTTGCACCGTTTAGATAAGCCTACCTCAGGTATTTTGTTGTTTGCCAGTCATGCTGATATGGCGAAAAGTATGGGGGAGTTATTTGAACAACGCATTTTGCAAAAAACGTATATGGCTGTTGTTCGAGGCTTTGCTGACCAAGCGGGCTGTATTGATTATGCTTTAAAGCCTAAAGCTGACTTTAAAAGCGATAAAAAGCGTTATGCTAAGAAAGAAGCGCAAGAAGCTGTGACCTATTATAACTGCCTTGCTCAAGTTGAATTGCCTTATGAGGTTGATAAATATCCAACTTCTCGTTATTCATTATTAGAATTAAAGCCTAAGACGGGGCGCAAGCATCAGTTGCGTAGGCACTTAAAACATATTAACCACCCTATTATTGGGGATACCCATTATGGCAAAGGGCCGCATAACCGCTTTTTTAAAGCGCACTTTGATTGCGGGCGTTTGCTGCTGGCGGCAACAGCTTTGGTTTTTCAACATCCTGTAACAGAAAAAGAAATTGTGATAGAGGCGGGGGTTGATAAGGACTTTCAGAACGTTATAAATGTTTTTAAATAAACGCTTCCATTTTTAGCTGCGTTAGTAGTAACCTTTATTGAAAATCAATTTTTTTATTGTTATTAATTTTAATGGTTGAACGACCTTCGAGAAAATCTACGATGGCTTTGCCAGCAATATCGTATAGCCACTTTTGTTTAATCAGTTTTAAGTCACGGTTGCCGGTAACGAGTTTTTCTAATTCTTTGCGTGTTGCAATATTGTTTTGTGAAACTTGGTTTTCTTCTGCTTTCAGTTTGATGATGGCCGTGATAATGTCAATTTGGGCGCTTTGTTCAGAAGACACTTTTATACGGTTTGTTGTTTCTGGCCATAACTCTTTAGGAACGGCTTTACCTAATTCAATGAGTTCTAAAAAACTACTGTAGCTTTTTTGGTACTTTTCTATGCCGCGTATGCTATCGAGCTCAGCTGTGCTGTTTGGCATAATGCGTGCAAGGTCGAATACCACTTCATCTTGTACTATCCATTTGCGCGGTAGGTTTTTTTCTATAGCGCGTTCTTCGCGCCAACGAGCTATGTGTTGCAATACAGAGAGTTGTACGCCGCGTAATTTGTTACTGTATTTAACGCGTTGCCAAATGTCATCGACATTGGTTTCGTAGCTATCATTGCTCACTAAGCGTTGCGTGTTTTGTTGCATCCAATCCAGCCTGTTTTGTTCGCTTAAGGTTTTATAGATGATTGGGTAGGCTTGTAATAAATACAATACGTCATTGGCGGCATATTGTATCTGCTTATCGTGTAGTGGGCGTTGCTCCCAGTTTGTACGGCTTTGACCTTTGTCTAATTCGGTATGTAAAATGGTTTTAATTAAGTTGGCATAGCCTAGTTGGTCACCATAACCTAGTAGTGAAGCCGCTATTTGTGTGTCGAAAATATTTTGCGGTACTGCTTTGCGGAGCAGGTAAAAAATTTCTAGGTCTTGGCTGGCAGCATGAAAAACTTTAACGATATTGTCATTGTAAATAATATCGAGTAGTGGCTCGATATCGTTGATAGCCAATGGATCAATGCAAACGAGCGTGTCTTCTGTTGCTACTTGAATTAAGCATAGCTTGGGGTGATAGGTTTTTTCACGAATAAACTCTGTATCTAATGCTAGCACAGAGGTGTTTTGTATCTTTTGACAGTAAGCTGATAATTGCTCAGCGGTATTAATAAATTGTATGTCAGTTTGCATAATTTAGTTGTCGAGCATGGCTTTTAATGATGCGATGCTGGACTGTCCTCTTTCTTTACGTTCTTCGGGTGAACGGTCTTCTTTTCCATGCCAGTCTATATCATCTTCGGGTAGTTCGCTGATAAATCGACTGGGGTCGGTATCATGCCATTCGCCAGCACGTTTACGTTTCTTTGCATAAGTAATATATAAGCGTTGCTGGGCGCGAGTAATGGCGACATAAGCAAGGCGACGTTCTTCTTGTATTTGTTCATCTTCAGTACTATTAAAGTGAGGCAGTACACCTTCTTCCATACCTACAACAAATACATTGGTAAACTCTAAACCTTTAGCGGCATGAACGGTCATAAGTTGTATGCCTTTATTCTCATCATCTTCTTGTTTGTCAAGAATGTCGAGCAAAGAGAGTTTATCCACCAGTTTTTTTAAGCTAAATTCTTCTGGGTCGTCAGCGCGCAGGCGCATTTGTTTTACCCACTCTAATAAGGACTGCACATTCTCAATGCGGCTTTCCGCCTGCTTGGCTTCTTTCGTTACCATGAGTAACCAGCCTTCGTAATCAATTTCTTTTAAGAGCTGTTGAATAAGGTCGTCGGGGCGGCCGTCTTCTGTTTTGTCAAAAAATAATTCAATTAAGCTAACAAAAGTAGATAGCCTGTTATAAGCACTGTCGCCTAATACACTTCTGGCATTAGGATTTTGTGCTGCTTCCAGTAATGAACAGTCTTCTTGCTTGCTAAAGTTAGCCAGTTTTTCTAATGTTTTTGCACCAATTTCACGACGCGGCGTATTCACTACGCGTAAGAAAGCCGTATCGTCATTAGGGTTACATAGCAGGCGCAAATATGAAAGCACGTCTTTGATTTCGCTACGCTCAAAAAAAGAGGTGCCGCCACTAACCTGATAGGGCAGGCTATGCACACGTAATGCGCTTTCTATTAAACGTGACTGGTGATTGCTGCGATAAAGTATGGCGAAGTCGTCGTTTTGTTGTCCTTTTTGAAACTTGAGATGCAGTATTTCAGCAACGACACGTTCAGCTTCGTCTTCTGGGTTTTCACAGGGGTAAATTTCTAAGCGGTCACCGTGACCTAATGCCGACCATAATTTCTTATCGAAATCATGTGGATTATTACTGATTACGGCATTGGCACATTGTAGTATGCGGCCCATACTGCGGTAGTTTTGTTCAAGTTTAATCAGCTCTATGCTGGGGAAATCGTCGCGTAAACGCACAAGGTTTTCTGGTTTAGCACCACGCCATGCATAAATAGATTGGTCATCATCGCCAACGGCGGTTAATACAGATTTGCCGCCTAGTAATATTTTAATAAGTTCGTATTGGCAGTTATTGGTGTCTTGGTATTCGTCGACGAGTAAGTACTGAATACGTTGCTGCCATTCTTCGCAGACCAGCTGAAATTTTGAGAGTAGCTGCACGGTTTGATAAATCAGGTCATCAAAATCAACGGCGTTATACGCTTTTAACTGTTCCTGATAGCGCGCGTATAGCAAGGCTGTCGCGGTGTCTTGGGCATCTTCTGCTTGTTGTATGGCGGCTTGCGGCGATATTAGGTCATTTTTCAATGCGGATATGGCCCACAGTGCATTGGCTTCATCGCCCTGAAAACCGTGTGTTTCCTGGCGTAATAGTTCACCGGTTATTTGTTGTGCGTCGCTGCTGTCTAAAATGGTGAAATTGGCGCGGTATTCCAGTTTGCTATGTGGTTTATTGCATTCTTCGCGCAGTATTTTTAGGCCAAGCGTATGAAATGTTGAAATATTTAATTGCCCGGCTAGCTTGCTGTCTATTGAGGTTTTAAGTCGGTTGCGCATTTCGCGTGCGGCTTTATTGGTAAATGTCACCGCAAAAATAGATTCAGCAGGCACCCCTTTTTGTAATAAGCCAATAATTTTCTCGGTAATAACACGTGTTTTACCGCTGCCAGCGCCTGCAAGTAACAGACAGTGTTGTTGCGTAAGCTTTACGGCTTGTTTTTGTTGTGGGTTGAGTTCCAAGGGATTGTATGCAGCGCTAATAAAAAGATTCGCGATTTTACACTATTGCCGACGGATATGTTGAGGGGAAATATGGCAGGGATGTTATGGCTGAAGGTTTAGTGATCCGCAAGCAGCAGCTATTTCCTCTGTAAGCCTTATATTTAGCTGTTCGGCCGTATAATCTGAATGTAAACAAGACAATATAGAAGTAACTGTATCGGCTTGTTTTTGTTCTGGGCTGCCGGCTAATTGATAAAAGTGGTTGATTCTGTTGGTTGCTGCATCGGTGTCAATAGATGTAAGGATAACGGCATGTGCTAGGACTACTTTATCTGCTGTCCACTTTTGTGAAGTGCCCACGATTTTTTTCGTTTTGCCTTGATGTTGAACGGCGAGGTTGTATTTGCCATCGCAAAATG
>JAHDBX010000087.1 GCA_020630145.1 Gammaproteobacteria bacterium
ATACAGCTGACAACTTAGGCAACTGTTACTGGAGAACTGACTTCTCTTTGAATGCTTTAGGTGGTGACCTGTATGAGATAGTGTTTAATGGAGTTGTTGTAGATACAGCTACTATAACTGTTTCTGGGAATACAATAACATTTCTTTATACCAATAGTAGTTTCTTTATACCAAGAGCATCTCAGAGTGAGTCAGACTTTACACCTATTTGCCCTTAATATTTAGAAATGCAAAAGTGAATTTGAGCTTGATACTGTTTGCAAGCATAGACGCCAACTAATAGCCACGCATAGCGTGGCTATTTTAACTAATAAAAATAGTTTATTAAAATTTAGTACCAGCTAGTTAGTTCAACGCCAAAGCCTAGGCTTTCACTGCGAAAGTTGTAGTCAATTAAACTATCACCATAGCCATTAAAGTATCTGATATAGCCTTTGACTTTAGGGCGAAAAGGAAAGCTCCAGCCTAGTTCAACTGCGCCTTTATTATTCGATTTAAAATTGTTACGAAACATCACGCTTAGCATATTATTGTTATATTTATAGAGTGCTTGTAAATCAAACTTGCCCATGAAGTCTTCAATGTCAGGGTTGTCATCACCACTGGTATCACCGACATAGCGATCTTCTTCTTCAGGTATGCGATACCATGGTCTGAATGATAATACTAGGTTGCTTTTATACCAGATGGATTGAAATATAATGCGGTTCCAGCTGCGAGATAAATCATTCTCGCGGCCATTTGATTGGTGGTTCAGAATAAGAATATTGGCGCGGTTTTTAAAACCAAAAAGCTCAGCATTATTTCTAAATGTGAGTAAAAATTCGGGCTCATGGTTGGTTTCTCTAAAGGGTTTAGAGATATACTCACTGTATAGCTGCCAAAAAGATCGGTTAGTATAGGCAAACCAGAGCTTGGCTCGGTCGTTAAATATACTTTTAAATACTAAGGTTTTTATACTAAATTGAAAGTGAAATTCGGTATTGGTAAAGTTATCACTGTAAGTGCTATCAAAAGGTTCTCGATTTGGGCTTTCTAAAAAATTAAACGGTAAAAAGTAATTAGGTTTATGTGGAGTGAGTGCATAGGGATTTTGATGGAGTTCTTGCTCAAATTTAATACGCTTTTCAACATCACTAGAGTATTTGTTATTGCTGGTACCTTGCTCAGGAAAACACAAATCACGAAGCGATTGAATTGAGTCTGAATCTTTAGCATGTTCTAAAAAAGTATTAATGCATTCATCATTACTATTAGCAGATGCCGTTATATGGCTAAACATATAAGCAATAAAGATTGCTAATTGAAAGAATGTGCGCATATTAAATACTTATGAATTTGGCGTCGGGCAAAGAGTTAAAACGTGTTTTCGTGGCCGCTGTATAAGCGCCCATCTGTAAGCCTATGATTAAGTCACCTATTTGTAATTCCGGTAAAGCAATATCTTCAGCTACAATATCTATGCTATCACAGGTTGGGCCAGCAATAATGCTGGGGTAGGTTTCACCTGTACGCGGTATTTGTAAGGGGTAGTTAGTATGGTCAAAAATTTGTCCAGAGTAAGAGCCGTAAACACCATCATCTAAGTAATACCAGCGTATGCCATGCCGCAGTGATTTTCCAGAAATGGTGGTAATACTTGTTACTGATGGGGCGACTAAGTAGCGGCCGGGCTCAGCGAGTAGATGCCAGTCGCGCGGCAACTTTTGTAATGCGTCGTTGATGGGTTGGCAAAAAGCATCGATATCAAAGCCACTGAGTGAATAGTCCGCGGGGAAGCCTCCGCCGATGTCCAATGTACTTAAGGGCTGCTTAAGTATGTTGTTAAGCTTAAGCATTAACTGGTGGCAAGCTTCAATTGCTTCAACATGCTTAGACGGGCTTTCACATTGTGAGCCTACATGGAAAGAAAAACCTTTTATATGTAGACCGAGTTTTTCGGCTTCTAGCGTTATTTCTTCTGCTTCTAGCAAGTCGCAACCAAATTTTTTCGATAAATCTATTTTGGCATTTTTACTGCGAAAGCTCAGACGCAATAAAATACCCACCCGGCTTTTATAGGGGATAAGTTTTTTTAGCTCATCAATATTATCAACAACGAAGGTTGTTGCGCCAAAACGTAATGCATCACGAATTTCTTGATCTTTCTTTATAGGGTGGGTATGGATAGTACGTCGACCAGAAATTTTTTGTTCGAGTAATAAATCCATTTCTCCTGCCGAAGCAATATCAAAGCCGCCGCCTAGTTCATCAATAGTGTTGATAATGGCGGCATTAGGGTGTGCTTTTACAGCGTAATAAATATCGACATCGGGTAGTGCATTGTTAAGTGATTGGTATTGCCTTTTAAGTATGTCGGCACTGTAGACTAATAAAGGCGAGCCATGCTTTTCAACTAATGCTGCATAGTCTTGCTGCTGCGAAGCATCTGTCGTATAGGTAATAGTACGGTTTGTGCTGGGTGCTATCACTCGCTACGCACTTCGTCTATAGCATTAATAATATATTGGGGTAATGCAAATGCGGCCTTATGAATATCGGGGTTGTAGTAACGAGTGCCTAATTTAGCGGCGTTAAAACGTTCCCTTAAAGAAGCTCTTTTGATATCGCGGGCTTTGCTATTTGTACCCCATGCAAAAGTCATAAAGCCGCCATAGTATGTAGGCACAGGTGCAACATAAAAGCCTATATCTGAAAACTGCGTACCCATTCGTTGGTAGGTGTTTTGTATTTCATCTTTTTGAAAAAAAGGTACACCATTTTGTGTGGTCATGATGCCATCATCGTGTAAACAATTTTTTGCTAAGGCGTAAAAGTTATCACTAAACAGTACTTCGCCAGGACCTATAGGGTCAGTGCTGTCTGAAATAATAATATCAAACTTCTCATCTTCATGATTAATGCAGTGTTCAGCATGTGATTTAACAAAGTCCATGCCGTCTGCAATAACAAGATTTAAGCGAGGGTCATCATAGGCGCCGTTTGAGTGTCTCGGCAAATATTCTTTTGCCATATCAACTACGGCTTGGTCAATTTCTACTTGTGTAACATGTTCAACCCTGTGTTTGACTACTTCGCGTAGCATGCCACCATCGCCGCCGCCGATAATCAATACACGCTTTGCTTTGCCATGTGCCAGAATAGGCACATGTGCCATCATTTCATGGTATATAAATTCATCAGCTTCTGTGGTTTGTACGACGCCGTCTAAAGTCATCACGCGTCCTAATTGCGCGTTGTGAAAAATCATTAAGTGTTGATGATCAGTTTTGTTTTCAAAATACATTTTATCAACGCGAAACTCCTGACAAACTGCATCGTAAAGTGTCTCTTTAAAAAATTTACTCATATCAACTCTTGCGCCTCTTGCATCAAGTGGTTTTAGTTATTATCGGTTGCTGATTCTAGAATCGTACCACGTAAGTGTTCACCTACATTGATAGATTCTGGTTTGAAGGCGTCGCGTAATACGGGTATCGCTTTTTCTGGTTGTGCATCACCACACATAAAAATATCAAAGGCCGCAAAGCCTTTTTCAGGCCATGTATGCACACTAATATGTGACTCAGCGAGTACAGCCACGCCTGAAATACCACCGTTCGGTGTAAAGTGGTGTAGGTGAATGTGTAATAAAGTCGCGCCAGCTACTGTAACCGCGTCGCGCATCGCTTGTTCCATTAATGCAAGGTCGTCTAGCTTGCTGGCTCCCCACAAGTCTAAAATCAAATGTGTGCCAGCAAAGGTGACGCCATTACGCGTAATAAAATGGTCTACAGGTTCATTGCCTGTAATGGCCGTTTGATCATGTGTTGGCCAGAGTGTACTGCTAGAAAGGTCGGTAGCCTCACGAGCATTATGTAAAGAGACAACATTAGCTTCATTCGCCATGCGTAATTCCTCAATAAAAACGGTTTGTATGTGCTAACACGCCGCTTTTCTGAGCTTTGAAGAAGCATCTGGAAATGGCGCGCCGTTAGCGGCTAAGCATAAAGCCCCCTTGGGGTATTTAAGTGCATGTAAAAGAGCGCGCATTTTAAATTTTATTTGGCAAAATGCAATAAAAAAATGCACTATTTTGGTCAAATAAATGTTGCTTTAAGGCTATTTGGGTGAATTTCCTGTCGTCAACAAGGTAAGTTGATAAGTACACAATTTAATCAATAAAACAAGATTGTAATTTCATCTGAAAATCATTAACTTGTGCACCCTCATTACATAAGTTAAGTAACCGTTTCATGCAAAAAATTATTCAACAAATTGCCCTAGAGCTGGGTGTAACAACGCAAAATACCAATGCTGCTGTCCAAATGCTAGATGAGGGCGCAACAGTTCCTTTTATATCGCGCTACAGAAAAGAAATGACAGGCGCCATGGATGATGGACAGCTCAGAACATTGCAGGAACGCCTGTTATATTTGCGTGAATTGGAGGATAGGCGTGAGGCTGTACTAGCCAGTATAGATGAGCAAGGAAAGTTGACAGCTGATCTAAAAAAGTCAGTGTTAGATGCTGCTACCAAAACAGCGCTTGAAGACTTATACCTACCTTATAAGCCGAAGCGCCGTACTAAAGGGCAAATTGCCATCGAGGCAGGTTTAGAGCCTTTGGCAGATAGTTTATTTGATGATCCAAGGCAGAAACCAGAGGATGTCGCGAAACAATATATAGATAAAGACAAAGGCTTTGGTGATGAAAAAGCCGTTCTCGACGGCGCTAAGTATATTTTGATGGAGCGCTTCGCTGAAGATGCTGAGTTGCTAGGGTCTCTACGTGAGTACTTGGTAGAAAACAGTCGTTTAACCACAGTGGTTGTCGATGGCAAGCAGCAAGAAGGCGAAAAGTTTCAGGACTACTTTGAATACAGCGAATCTTTTGCTGACATTCCGTCACACCGAGCCTTGGCTATTTTGCGTGGCCGTAAAGAAGGCATCTTGCGCTCTAGTTTGCTTGTGGGTGATGATGAGTCGGCACAACATCCATGTGAGGGTATGATTGCGAGCAAGCAAGGTATAGAAAACCAAGGTCGTCCTGCGGATGCGTGGTTGCAAAGCGTTGTGCAGTGGACATGGCGTATAAAACTGTCTTTACAAATAGAAACGGATTTAATGATGCAGGTTCGCCAAGCGGCGGAAGAAGATGCCATTACCGTGTTTGCGAATAATTTGAAAGATTTATTATTGGCGGCCCCTGCTGGTTCACATACCACGATGGGGCTAGACCCGGGTTATCGCAGTGGCGTAAAAGTCGCTGTTGTTGATGCTACAGGTAAAGTGTTATATCACACCGCCATTTACCCGCATGCACCGCAGAAAAAATGGAATGATGCGCTTGCGACTTTAGGCGCCTTATGTAAAAAACATAAGGTAGCATTAATCAGTATTGGAAATGGTACCGCTTCACGTGAAACGGATAAATTGGCGGGGGAGTTAGTGAAGCTGATGCCGGATGCGCGCATGACAAAAATCGTTGTCAGTGAAGCCGGTGCATCGGTTTACTCAGCATCAGAGTTAGGCGCTAAAGAATTTCCTGATTTAGATGTCACCATTCGTGGTGCTATTTCTATCGCACGCCGTTTACAAGATCCATTAGCAGAGTTGGTGAAAATCGAACCTAAAGCTATTGGTGTTGGGCAATATCAGCACGATGTTAACCAAACGAAATTGGCAAGAGGCCTGGACAATGTTGTTGAGGATTGTGTAAATGCCGTAGGTGTAGATGTGAATACAGCATCTGCTGCTTTATTAAGTTATGTCTCAGGTTTAAGCCCTGCATTGGCTGCTAATATAGTTGCTCACCGTGAAAGCCATGGTGCTTTTGCTGATCGTCGTACGCTTTTAGATGTGCCACGTTTAGGCGCAAAAGTTTTTGAGCAGGCGGCTGGTTTTTTAAAAGTACGCGGAGAAAACCCCTTGGATGCTTCTGCTGTACACCCTGAGTCTTATGAGGTGGTAGAAGCCATTGCTAAAAGTAATCAACGTGATGTAAAAAGCGTGATTGGTGATGGGGCATTTTTACGTCAGTTACAAGCAAAAGATTATGTTAGTGGTGATGTGGGTGAGTTAACCATAAAAGACATTATTGCTGAACTTGAAAAACCAGGCCGTGACCCTCGCCCAGAGTTTAAAACCGCTGCGTTTAAAGAGGGTGTTGAAAAAGTCAGTGACTTAAAAGAAGACATGATACTGGAAGGCGTTGTCACAAACGTAACAAACTTTGGTGCATTTGTTGATATCGGTGTGCACCAAGATGGTTTGGTGCATATTTCAGCATTGGCAAATACCTATGTAAAAGATCCACGTACAGTTGTTAAGGCGGGTGATGTAGTTAAAGTTAAAGTAATGGAAGTTGATGTGCAGCGTAAACGTATAGCATTATCGATGCGATTAGATGATGACAGTAGGGATGTAGCAGCAGATAAAAATACGGCAGCTAGTAAAAAGCCTGCAACTAAAAAGGCACGCCCGCAACGTCGTCAAGAACCTGCGGCGGCTGGTGGAGCAATGGCCGATGCATTGGCTGCAGCATTTAAAAAATAAAAGGGGAAGTTATGGATAGCGGAAATGTAATAAATAACGATGAGCTTAACGCTGAACGTTCTGTTGAGTTAAATCAAGAGCAAGTACGTGTTATAGCAAGTTTAATGGAAAAGCATTTAGCTACGCCCAATAATTATCCTTTAAGTATGAACTCATTGATGCTCGCATGTAATCAAAAATCGAACCGTGAGCCTGTAATGAATTTTACTGAAGGTGAACTTCGACATATGGTCGATGAACTAGAGCAGCAGGGTTATGTGCGAGTGGACTTGGGTGATAGAACCGACAAGGTTTCACATAAGGGGCCGGGTAAATTTAGTATAAACCGTGAAGAGCAGGCAGTATTAGCTATGTTGATGTTGCGTGTACCATTAACACTAAATGATATAAAGGCTCGCACAGAAA
>JAHDBX010000088.1 GCA_020630145.1 Gammaproteobacteria bacterium
TCGCTATAACTAGGGTTTAATAGATATTCGCCATCTTTATAACCCACACGCGCTGCACCAACAGGACCTTGGAAAGGTGCGCCCGTTAATGCCAAAGCAGCAGATGCACCTAATATTGCAGGAATATCTGGGTCTACTTCAGGGTTCATAGATATAACCGTAGCAATAATCTGAATTTCGTTTTTAAATGCTTTTGGAAATAATGGGCGTATCGGACGATCAATCAAGCGACATGTTAATGTTTCTTTTTCACTTGGGCGGCCTTCACGTTTAAAGAAGCCACCGGGTATTTTACCCGCAGCATAGGTTTTTTCTTGATAGTTAACCGTTAAAGGAAAGAATCCTTGGTTTGGGTCACATTCTTTTTTTGTTACGGCTGAAACAAGCAATGTTGTTCCATCCATATCGATAATTACTGCACCATCTGCTTGACGCGCGACTTCACCAGTCTCGATATAAACAGTACGGCTACCAAATTGAAATTGTGTATTGAAAACAGTCACAGGCTATCACCTTCTTTTTGTTGAGGACTACGGCGACCCCTGTCGCCGTAGTTGAGTGGGTAAGGAACTACTCCTAAACTTCAGGCCTAACGACGTAAACCTAAGCGCTTAATCAAGTCTTGATAACGCGCAACGTCTTTTCCTTTTAAATAATCCAATAGTTTACGACGCTGATTTACCATGCGTAATAAACCGCGGCGTGAATGATGGTCTTTTTTGTGCTCACCAAAGTGATCACTTAGTTTTAGTATATTGGCAGTCAACAGTGCTACTTGCACTTCGGGCGAACCGGTATCGGATCCAGAACGCGCGTAATCTTTGATGACTTGCCCCTTTTCTTCATTAGATAAGGACATAGTTGCTCCGATTTTTTGCTAGTTGTAAAGATCGGCGATTCTACCAGCAGATTCGGGTAGTTGATAGCTAAATATCGTAAAAAAACGGCTTTTTAGCGCTATTTTGTAGTTATATAGCGAAATCTTATGTTTTATTGCAAATGCATCAGGCGCTTAGGTGAAATTAAGCCCAAACCTTCATTATTCGCCAAACCTAAAAAGTGCTCGGAATGTTCACTATTCTTATATATACGCACCGTTTGGGTTTGATTTACGTCAATTTGCTGAGCATTTAGTTGAGTCTGATCAAGCTGAACTTTACGTCCAAGAAACACATCTTCTGACTGCTCTTTATTAAGTACAACCGCAGCATATTGTTTTAAAGCAATATCAACAGGTAACAAGGTTTCACCCAGATCAATATCTCCAGACTCTAGCTTATCAAGATCGTACAACTGACAGTCTGTAAAAGGCTCGACATATTGACGATATAAGGCACTCATATATGCACCGCAACCTAGTTGCTCACCAATATCCCGTGACAAAGAGCGAATATATGTTCCTTTTGAACATTTAACATCAATGGTCAATTTATTATCATTAATAGCGCCTAAGGCATGTAAATCATGAATAGTGACATTGCGTGCTTTAATATCCACCACTT
The DNA here is from genome assembly GCA_020630145.1 of Gammaproteobacteria bacterium. Taxonomy (GTDB): domain Bacteria; phylum Pseudomonadota; class Gammaproteobacteria; order HTCC5015; family HTCC5015; genus JAHDBX01. The sequence goes on from JAHDBX010000088.1 coordinate 1,503, forward strand.
CACCCGCACGCGCTATTTCATACAAGCGCTTACCTTCATGCCATAGCGCAGAGTGCATAGGCGGCACTTGCGAAATATCACCTCGAAACATATCAAGCACCTGCTCTACTTGTTCTATAGTGAAATCAGGCACATCTTGCTGATGAATGATCTCACCTTCGCCATCTTCTGTAGAGGTCTTAATACCCAGTGTAATTTCAGCCCGATAAGCTTTATTTGAATCTAACAAGTGGGCACAAACTTTAGTCGCCTCGCCAAAACATATTGGCAGCATACCTGTAGCCAAAGGGTCTAGGCTGCCTGTATGTCCAGCCTTTTGCGCTTTAAATAAATGTTTGGTTTTTTGCAGGGCTTTATTAGAAGATAAGCCTAAAGGTTTATTTAACAGTAAGATACCGTTTATAGGTAAACCTTTACGCCTTCATTGATAGAACTAGTCTTTGTCGTAAGTTTTGTTTATCTTTGCTAATGGCTTTTTCAATCAGCGAAGTAATCGCTAAAGCTTCTTCTTGCACATTATCAAACTTAAATTGCAAACTAGGAATCGCTCTAATTTTTAATCGCTTACCCAACTGGCCACGCAGCTTGCCTGAATATTCATTTAAAATCTCGCTGACTTCTTCTGGGTCGCCAAACAAAGTATTAATATAAACAACCGCTGAACCTAAGTCAGAGTTAACTTTAACTTCAGAAATAGTAGGAGGTGATGAAATGCGTGGATCTTTGATAAATGTACGTACTAGCTCAGACAACTCACGCTGTAACTGGTCACCAATACGCACATGACGAGGATAATCTTTAGCCATTGATAGTACGTTGTACTTCTATACGCTCAAATACTTCTATTTGATCACCAGGCTTAACATCATTATAGTTTTTAACAGCAATACCGCACTCAGTACCTGACTTCACTTCGCTTACATCATCTTTAAAGCGGCGTAGTGACTCTAGCTCACCTTCATAAATAACAACATTATCACGTAACACACGAATGGGGCTACTTTTACGAATATAGCCATCCGTAACCAGTGAGCCGGCAACCGCACCAAACTGAGAAGACTTAAATACATCACGTACTTCAGCCAAACCAATAAACTCTTCGCGCACCTCAGGTTTCAACATACCAGACATTAAATTACTAATATCATCGATCACATTATAGATAATATTGTAATAACCTACTGTTGTGCCTGATTCTTCGATTAAACGTCGAGCCGACGCATCCGCACGTACATTGAATGCGATAATCATAGCATTTGATGCCATCGCTAAATTAACATCAGATTCGGTAATACCACCAACCGTACTACCAATAATTTTTACGCGTACTTCTTCAGTTGATAGTTTATTTAAGGCATCTTTAATCGCTTCAGATGTACCTTGCACGTCAGCCTTAATCAATACCTGCGTTGAACTAACCTGGTCATCTTTCATCTGCGCAAAAGCATCTTCCATTTTAGCTGCAGCTTGTGACGCTAGTTTTTGATCTCTATGGAACTGTTGGCGTTTCTGCGCAATATCGCGTGCTTTACTTTCATCCGTTGCCGCGACCATATCATCACCAGCATTTGGCGTACCAGACAAACCTAGTACAACAACAGGGATAGACGGACCTGCGCGCTCTATTTGCTTGCCATCTTCATCAAACATGGCTCGCACTCGACCAAACTCTTTACCACAAAGAATCATATCGCCTTTGTGCAAAGCACCCGCTTGTACCAGCACTGTTGCAACGGGGCCACGGCCTTTATCTAGACTAGACTCCAATACCACACCTGTAGCTGGCCCTTCATCTGCCGCAGTTAATTCCAATAACTCAGCCTGCAAAGAAATAGTTTCAAGCAAATCATCAATACCGTCGCCCTTAAGCGCAGATACATTAACGAAAATATTATCGCCACCCCACTCTTCAGGCACAATTTCATGATTCGTTAGTTCATTCTTTACACGCTCTGGATCCGCTTCTGGCTTATCCATTTTATTTACTGCGATAATAATTGGCACTTCAGCAGCTTTTGCATGCTGAATCGCTTCTATCGTTTGCGGCATAACACCATCATCAGCAGCCACAACCAAAATAACAATATCCGTCGCTTTCGCGCCACGTGCGCGCATACCTGTAAATGCAGCATGGCCCGGTGTATCGATAAACGAAATAACGCCTTTTGGTGTTTCAACATGGTAGGCACCAATATGCTGCGTAATACCACCCGCTTCGCCAGTAGTCACCTTACTATTGCGAATATAATCTAATAACGACGTTTTACCATGGTCAACATGACCCATAACCGTCACAACAGGTGGGCGCGTTACTTGATCACCTGTATGCTCAACTTCTAGCGCAAGTGCTTGTTGTGCTTCCTCAGCACCGACGGTGATTGCCGTATGCCCCATTTCTTCAATAACTAATACAGCAGTATCTTGGTCCAAGGTTTGGTTAATCGTGGCCATTACACCCATGCCAAACATGACCTTAACAACTTCTCCGCCTTTTACCGCCATTTCTTGAGCTAACTCAGAAACAGTAATGTTATCTGGCACTCGAATCTCTTTAACAACAGGGGCAACGGGTTTCTCAAAGCCATGCTTAGACGGCTGATCGCTTAATGCTCTTTGCGGAGGCGCTTTCTTATTAAACTTACGCTTACCTTTACCACCTGCTTCCACATGTAATTCTTTGCGCCCATAACGACCTTTACCAGGTTTTTTATTTGCGTCTTTTTGTGCTGATGCTTTTTTGGCCTTTTCTGCCTCAAGTGCTTTCTTACGCTCTTCTTCAGCACGCTTTTCTTCTTTTTCTTTCTCTAAACGCTCTGCTTCTCGTTTTTCTTCAGCGGCACGTTTTTCATCTTCTAATTTTTTCGTTTCAGCCTTTAGCGCATTTTCTTTTTCTTTGCGTGCTTGCTCTTTAGCTAACTCTTCAGCTTCACGAGCTTCACGTTCTTGATTCAACTCATCCTGTTTGCGTTGCTCTTCTTCAACAATACTAGATCGCCTAACATAAGTACGCTTCTTACGTACTTCAACACTAACTGTTTTCGCCGCCGCTGGAGCTGCGCGGCCACCTCTAGCAACTGTGCCACCACCAACTTTAAGTTCACTCACCGTTTTGCGCTTCAGTGTGACTTTAGGTGCTGTAGTCGCCTTATCATCTTTACCGTGGCTTCTACGCAATGAGTCTAGCAACTGCATTTTTTCATCATCAGTTACTGCATCTGAAGCATTTTTCTTGGGAATACCCGCATCTTTAAATTGCTCAAGCAATTTATCGACTGGGGTACCGACCACTTCGGCTAATTGTTTTACAGTAACATCTGTCATGTTTTACCTCAAATTTCTTATTCTTAGTTTGCGCATTAATTTATTGTGTAAATAAACTATGCTGACTCTTCGGCCTCTTCAAACCAAGGTTTACGTGCAATCATAATTAACTCGGCCGCACGCTCTTCATTTATTGAATCAACTTCGATCAATTCATCCACTGCTTGTTCAGCTAAATCTTCCATGGTTACGATGCCACGGCCAGCTAATTCAAACGCGAGTGCTTCTGTCATAGTGTCCATATCCAGCAAATCTTGCGCTGGCTTTGCATCACCAATTTCTTCTTCTTTAGCAATCGCTTTGGTCAACAGTGAATCGCGAGCGCGACCACGAAGTTCCTCAACGATTTCCTCATCAAACTCTTCTATATTAAGTAACTCTTGCGTTGGCACATAAGCCACTTCATCGATACTTGAGAACCCTTCTTGCACTAGAATAACCGCGACCTCTTCATCAACATCAAGGTGCTTCATAAACAGTTCAATTAATTCGCGTGCTTCAGCATCGCCTTTTTCGCTAGCAGATGCCTGATCCATTACATTTAAAGACCAGCTTGTTAGCTCACTTGCTAAACGCACATTCTGTCCTCCACGACCAATTGCCTGAGAAAGTTTTTCTTCAGCAACGGCTATATCCATAGACTCAGAGTCTTCATCAACAACAATAGACATCACTTCAGCTGGTGACATTGCATTAATCACAAATTGAGCTGGGTTTTCATGCCATAAAATAATATCAATTCTTTCGCCAGCTAACTCATTAGATACTGACTGAACACGCTGCCCACGCATACCAACACAAGCACCAACTGGGTCCAAACGTTCATCATTTGAACGAACAGCAATTTTTGCACGTAAACCTGCATCACGTGCAGCCGCAATTAAATCTATAGAGCCCTGGTTAATTTCTGGCACTTCTATTTTGAATAATTCTAATAAGAAGCGGCTATCGGTACGAGACACGAATAACTGCGGGCCACGCATCTCAGAACGTACTTCATATAAATAACCACGAATACGATCACCAGCACGAACTGTTTCACGCGGAATCATTTCGCTTTTAGGAATAAACGCTTCGGCATTTTCACCCAAATCCAGATAAACATTGCCACGCTCAACACGCTTAACAACACCGAAAACAACTTCGCCAACACGACCTTTAAATGCATCAACTACTTTGCCACGCTCAGCTTCGCGCACTTTTTGTACAATAACTTGTTTGGCAGTTTGAGCCGCAATACGACCAAACTCTACAGAATCAATTTCTTCTTCTATGATGCCGCCTGCTTCAAGGCTCTCATCAGTAGCTTGCGCACCTTCAAGGGTGTACTCAGCATGCGGGTTTTCCATCTCAGCATCGGCTTCAAGAACAGTCCAACGGCGGTAAGTTGTATAATCACCACTTTCACGATCAATTTCCACACGCACATCTATATCAGCATTATGCTTTTTACGCGTTGCCGTAGCTAAAGCGATTTCCATCGCTTCAAATATGATCTCTTTGTCTACAGATTTCTCATTTGAAACCGCATCAACTACCATTAATATTTCTTTACTCATTTACTCGCTCCGACCAATTCTCTTTGATCTATCAGTTGCCTGCTATTTTTTTAAATTAAGTTTAGCGATAACATTCGCTTTTTCAATATTATTTAGCGCTATTTCATGCTCTTTTTTGTCTACCACTATGGTTAACATATCCGCATCTACCTTAATCAATTGACCTTTATATTTACGCCTACCATCAACAGGTGCCGTTAAACGTAAATTCACATCTTCATCAATATACTGACTAAAATCTTGAACTCTAAAGATAGGACGATCGATCCCTGGCGATGATACTTCTAGATTATAAGCCCCTGTAATGGCTTCTTCCACATCTAGGACTGTTCCCAATTGACGACTAATTGTTGCACATTCGTCAAGATTAATACCGCCTGACTTATCCGCAAAAACTTTTAAAACACTAAACCGGCCTTGCTGTAAATGTTCAATACCAATCAAATCAAAACCCAAGCCGGTAACGACGGGTTCGACGATATTCCATAATTTTTCATTTACTTGCTGCATATTGGCTGATTTACTTAGTTATTCCTTAAATTTAAAGCATAAAAAAG
>JAHDBX010000089.1:0-2659 GCA_020630145.1 Gammaproteobacteria bacterium
GAGTCTTGAAAAGCTTTATTTAAAATGCTGGCAACAGGAAAAAATACGAAAATGGATACTAAGGCAATAACCAAGCCTAAAGAGCCAACTATAAAAGCGTCGCCTCTAACATAGCCTTTTGCAGCTAAACCATTAGTTAAATAAAATAAGAATGCTGCACCTAATAGTAAGCCACCTGCACCTAAGCCAGGCTGCCCGTCAGCAACACCAAACCAACCATCAAGAAATTCATACGACCAACCAAAGCCATTAAAAATAAAACCTTGAATGAGAATAAATAATAGACCAACTACACCACTTCCCACCAATACAGATGATGATGCATTCGAACTTATACTAACAACTTGTTCGCTATTAATGTCTTTTTTAAACAATAAGTATGCGGGTGTTAATAAGGGTACTACTAAAAATAGTAGCCAATAATTAGCATGGACCAAGCCTTGAAAAAAAGCAGCGCTTGTACTTTCTTCAGGTGAAAATATATTTAATACCCAATTGAAGTACCAAAAGCTATCTGCTTGAACGTACCACGGGAACAGGAAAAAACCGACTATACCTACTATCAGCCAAAGCATTACTGACTGTTTCATAAAATACCTACAACAAAGTTTATAGAAAGATGCCAAGCATAGAACTACAGCTTAGCTCATAAAAATTTAAATATTCAATTAATAAGAATTGGCAAGCACATCCTTGTACTTGCCTGATACGAAATCTTAACGTTTCATAGGGAAAATATCGGTATTCCATTTGTCTATAACAGACTTCTTGAAGCTCTTAGTACCAAATTTAGCTGGAGCATCCAATAATTTAACTGATGCAATATCCGGTGCGCCTGCTGGCACTTTTGATGCAACGTTAACATGGAACTGACGTCCGCCACCTTCTTCCAATGCAGCTTGTGTTGCTGGTTCATATAAGAACTTAGCAAATGCTTCTGCATTTTTACGGTTTTGACTACCTAGAACAATAGCAACTGGACCTACTTCAAACAAAGTACCTTCAGCTGGCGCAACACCTACAATCGGAGCACCATTATGTGCCAAGTTAGCGATATCATGCATAAAACCAATACAAATTGGCATCTCACCACGCGCTACCAACTTACATGGCGCAGAACCAGATTTTGTATACTGAGAAATATTTTTGTGATTAGCAACAATTCTTTCCCAGCCTGCATCTTCAGACCCAAAAGCCGTTAGCATACTGCTCAAGTATTTATAGCTAGTACCCGATGTATTTGCATTAGCAACACCAATAGTATCTTTATAATCTGACTTACCTAAGTCTGCCCAACCTGTTGGTGGCGTCAATTTTTGAGCTCTTAGTACGTTTTTGTTATAAGCCATACCCAAGATACCCATATAGAAAGCACCTAGACGGTTGTCGCTATCTTCAGTCAATTTAGCTGACCAAGGATGAATACCCGTATTTGGATAGTTGTATGTAGCAAAAATATTGTCTTCTAGTGCGCCTCTATAAGGGCCATCTGTACCACCAAAAAGAACATCAATTCTTGTTTTATATGTTTTGTTTAAGCAGTTTTCAAACTCTTGACCTTTTAAGTTTTTACACTTCCTTTGCGCTGCTTTTTTTGAACTACCTAGCTCTGTATTTAAACGCGTGATAGACTCACTTGTACTTAAACGTATCATTGACGCTTTAAAACGCTTGCCACTTTTTTCAGTAACGGCTTTATTAAAAGCTTTAAGCACGCTTTCACACATAGATGAATCTAAGCTACATTGCGCTGTTAAATAACCCTTTACATCTTTAAGGTATTCCATGTCAGCTTTAACCATTGGCGAAAACACGATACCGCCAACAACCAAAATTTTGGATATTCTTTTTAAACTCATTATTACTTCCCCTCTTATGGAGCAACAGTTGATAAACTACAGATAGTTAAACTTATAGCATAACTATTTGGTATTGCATTTAAAAACGAATTAAATCATTTGTTTTAAATACGTTTACAAAGAATATATTAAAATCCGTCATTAACCTATCGCCAGACCCCATTTGTATCGATATTGTTACCTTGTAATATCTAGGAAAAAAACACGTAAATACAGATATTTAGTAGAATTTTGCATACAATATAAGACAACATAATAAGAAGTGTGGCCAAAAATTGACAACAGATATTACATCTTCAAAAGAGCAGTGTTTTTTAGAGCTACGTGACATTAATAAAATTTTTCGTAGTTCCTTTAATCAAAAAGTTAAGGCCGTTGATAATTTCAGTATTTCTATAGAGAAAGGCGAATTATTGACTTTGCTTGGCCCATCTGGCTGTGGGAAAACTAGCGTTTTAAGAATACTCGCAGGCTTTGAAGATGCAGATAGCGGTGCTATATTGTTGGATGAAAAGAACATTAATAATGTTCCGCCGAGTAAAAGAGGCATACCACTAATTTTCCAAAGCTATGCATTATTCCCGCATTTAACCATATATGAAAATATAGCCTATGGTCTAAATATACGTAAACAATCAAGCAAGCTTATTCGCAATGATGTTGAAATGATATTACACGTTGTTAATTTAGCTGGCCTTGAGAATCGCTACCCCCGCGAACTTTCTGGTGGCCAACAACAACGAGCGGCTTTAGCAAGAGCATTGGTTTTAAAGCCTTCAATAATTTTATTAGATGAACCT
>JAHDBX010000089.1:2669-6937 GCA_020630145.1 Gammaproteobacteria bacterium
ACCTTTATCTAATTTAGATATGAAGCTACGTGTACAAACACGATTCGAAATCAGACAGATTCAACAAACATTAGGCATAACCGCTGTATATGTAACTCACGACCAAGAAGAAGCGATAAGTATCGCTGACCGCATAGTTGTGATGAATGAAGGAAAAATCGTTCAGGTTGGCACACCTAAGGAGATATACAATACACCTGATAATATTTTTGTTGCAGACTTTATCGGTAATACTAACTTTATTGAAGCAAGAGTGATTAAAGTTACCGAGAAAAAAATGGTAGTCAGTTTACTAGGCGAGCAAATAGATATCCCTTATCAGGAAAAATATAAAATTTTCGAAACGAATGAAGAAGTATATTTAACAATAAAGCCTGAGGCTATTGCCATTACTGATAACACACCCTTTTTTGGCAAAGTATCCAAAGCGTCATTTCTGGGGCACAACATTCAATACGAAGTTGAGTTAGGTAATAGTTTTGTAACCATTACTGCTCCAAATAATGCACCTCAAAAAAACCTTATTGAAGAAGGCACCATTGTCTCGCTAGACTTACCTATTAATTGTATACAAATCATAAAAAGAGACAAATAATTACTCAACCAAAGGATTAACCAGCTTATATCCCATACCCCATACAGTTAACAAGTAATCACTAGAGTTTAAGCCTTCCTCGAGCTTTTTACGAAGACGCCCTACACTGACTTTAACAAGTTTATTGCCACCGCTCCATTCATCATGCCCCCATACCTCTTTTAGCAAGGACTCCCAAGAGTGCGTCGCGCCTTCATTCAAGGCCATGTAAGACAATAAATTATACTCGGTAGGCGTTAAAGCAACCGTATTACCTTTTAGGAAAACTTCCTTCGCTGCAAAATCAATCTTAATATCGCCTATTTCTAACTTGGAACTTACCTTCTTGGTGGCTGTTGCATGTCCTAATATTTTTTTTACTCGTAATGCTAGCTCTTTATTATTGAAAGGTTTGGTCATGTAATCATCTGCGCCAATTTCCAGCCCTTTAACAATATCGTCATCATGCATCTTTGCGCTTAGAATCAATACTGGAATAGCAGCAAAATGCCGCATTTGTCGATACACCTCAAAACCATCCATTTGCGGCAACATTAAGTCTAATATAATCATGTCAGGAACATTCGCTTTTAATGACCTGATTGCACTTTCACCATTATATTCAATATCTGCTTTAAAGCCTTCTTGTTCCATCAAATATTTCAGCATACCTGCTAATTCAACTTCATCTTCAACAATTAATATTTGCTGCTGCTTTTCAATAGACATAATTACTTTACTCGCTTAGGCAATGTAAATGATAACGTTGTCCCTAACCCCGGCACAGTACCGACATACAGTTTTCCTTTATGCTGTTCTACAATATGTTTCACGATGGATAAACCGATACCAGCACCACCTTCATAAGAACGATAATCGTCATTTTCTTGAGAATCAGAAAAAATCTTCATTTTATTCACATCCTCAATACCTGAACCATCGTCAACGACAGATATAACAAGATATTGCTCATTTTCTTTAACATTGATCAATATACAACTGCCATTATCAATATACTTACTCGCATTATGCACTAAGTTCACTAAAGCCTGATGCAGCCACTTCTCATCAGCTAATACAGACGTCAATAAACGCGGATACGAACAACGTATATATTGCTCTTTTTTCGCTAATATAGCCTTCATATTAACAACAACATCTTTTACAACATTCCTAATGTCTGTTTCTGTTAGGGCTATTTTTAATAGTGATTTCTCTGACTTAATTTGAGCTAGAATATCTTCGACTATTGCAACTAAACGTAATGCATTGCTATTAATATTGTTTAAAAAATTAAACTGTGTTTTGTTTATTGAAGATTTGACTTCACCCAATAAAATATCTGAAGCACTAATAATCATCGTTAATGGTGTACGAAGCTCATGCGCAAGAGTTGAGAGTAAACGGTCCTTATCTTTCACCCGTATCTCTAACTCTTCAATCAGAATATTTTTCTCTAAAGCAATATTACATAGTAAGCTACCGAGGTAAAATGAAAAAACCATCATTGCAGCAACCAATAAAACAGAAGAAAACAAAAGTAAGGTATACGTTTGGGTATTCATATATAGGAAGCTAAGAAAATACACGAGGAAAAAGTAACACATGAATACTTTTCCAAAAAAACGTCCACCTTGATATCGTGAAAATATAATAAACAAACAGAAAAATGTCAGGAATATTTCACTATCAAAAAAGAACACTGCCCAAGTAGCAAATAAAGCATCTAGAAAGTATTGCTGTAAGAAGTAATTTCTCCACCAGCCTTTTTTACGTCGAAAGAATGACAAAAAAGAAACATTAACAATCGATAAAACAACAATTAACCACCCAGCCAAACCTTGCGTTAAAGACAAAAAAGTAATTAAGGTGCATAAAAAAAGTCTGGTCAAAAAAACCATTTCACCTATGCCGGGATTAAACTTTAACTTTAACATTTGCAATTATATTTCATGGTTATTAGCTTATATATTATAAATATAGCATAACAACATAAGGTAAACAGGCATAGATTAATGCCAGCAGACTGACTATTCAGCACTTACTAGACTATACGTAAAAAAAGAACTAAAATTAAGAAGGTATATGCTAAAAAAGAAGCCTGAAAAACATCATGATCTATAGAAATCGTCTCAGGCTTCAAAGCGCAGTACATTGGAAAAAAAAGTAAAACTTGAAAATATTCGGAGTCATAAGTAAATCAGTCCAGGTTTTACAAAGTACTACTCTATAGAATGCAAAGCCTGAGTATATTCGGAGTTTGAATAAATGAACTCAGACTTTGCAAGGGCGCTACTCTATATTATTAATAACGAACTCTAAGACCTGCAGCATAACCCAGGTCAGTATCAGTACCGTTGTTGTCACCAATTTCAAGGAACACTTTAACGTTTTTGTGATAAGCATGCGTTACGTTAGCATACCAAGCATTTTCATTGTCAGATGCGCCAGTATCAGTCGAAGCATAACCAAAGCCACCTGTTAAACTATCACCCAGTTTTGATTTCAGAGAGAAAGCAACTTTGCTTTTATCAGTGCCATTATCATCTTGTTGACTTAAAGCAACACCGTAACCTAGGCCACCAGCTTTACCTTTAACACTAACACCAAAGCTAGTTGAATCACCGCCAGCGCCATCATCATAGCTTTGATACATAATGCCTAAACCTAAGCCAGCTGCTTTAGTCGTTAAGTATAAGTCTGTTGATGACTCATCAGTTTCATCTAAATCAAAAGAAAACTTCAATGAAGCACCATCAAATTTATATGAACCGAAAATTAAATCACCACCTGATGACTTGGCTAGTAATTTACTTGCTGCCATTTCATACTCAACATCAATGCCGAAAGAATCACTTGCGTAACTAGTTTCACCAATACCTAATTTTAGCGCGTTAAACTTCATGCCAACATAACCTTCTTCAAGGGTATCAGCAGGGCCGCCACCGTCAGCATTACCTTTATTGCCTAAATCTACAACACCAAATGCACCAACACCACCGCCAAGGTTGTAATCGGCATGGAACTTAAGCTCCAAATCATCGTATTCTATTACTGTATCTGTATCACTACCAATTTTCTTACGTAGTTGAACTTGGTAATCACCCTTAAGGTTAAGTTTCAAACCATCCTGATTATATACTTCTACCGCCGACACATCTGCTACAGATAGCATGGTTGCCACAGAAGCAAAAGTAATTATTGCTAAATTACGCATTTTACATTTTCCCCATTAATTAATTAATTGTTTTATAAGTTACTAAACAGAAAGCTCTTACATGTAGAGTAATAACTGTCAAAAAGAGGTTACATCAGTCAATTAAATTTAAATATAGGCGGGAGTTAAATGTTACTTAATTGTTACTTCTAAAAAACATACAGTCTTCTTTATATAAAATATATAAAAATCACACATCTAAAAATGCATTAATATTTTTTATACCTTAATATACTAATTAATATTTCATATGTTACCTATTTGTTACTTTTGTTAAATAAAAATAAAGAATCGATATTTAGTTTTAAATTAAATTTATATTTTTATCATATTGATAAGATTGTTGATTCACTCAAATAAAAAAACTACGACAACCTTTACTAAATAAAATGAGGATATTACACCACGCTATTCTATTTTTTGGCATTAAGCAGAATACATACGATTATATCTTAGTATGAAATATTTAATACTATT
>JAHDBX010000090.1 GCA_020630145.1 Gammaproteobacteria bacterium
GGCTACTAAATGCTATTCAAAGGCCAAGCCGCATACGTTACAATTTACATTCACCAGCTAAAAGCCAAATTCTATGACCATTAAAGATGAAAGCAACGGTTTCATGTTGTTTACGGGTACAGCCAACCCAGAACTTGCCCAAAAAATAGCCACTAAAATGAATACGCGCCTAGGTAAAGCCGAAATAGGCCGCTTTAGTGATGGTGAAATAAGCGTAGAAATTACAGAAAATGTACGTGGTAAAGACATTTTCATTATCCAGCCGACCTGTGCGCCAACCAATGATAACCTAATGGAAATGATGGTGATGGTAGATGCGTTGCGTCGCTCATCAGCATGGCGAATAACCGCTGTAATGCCTTATTTGGGCTATGCCCGTCAAGACCGTCGCGTACGTTCAGCACGCGTGCCCATTACTGCAAAAGTGGTTGCTAATATGCTTACTAGCGTAGGTGTCGATCGAGTCTTAACGATTGACCTGCATGCCGAGCAAATTCAAGGTTTCTTTGATATTCCTGTTGATAATATCTATGGTTCACCGCTATTAACACACGATATTCTTAACCAAAACTACGAAAACATGATTGCTGTATCGCCTGATATTGGCGGTGTAGTACGTGCTCGTGCAGTCGCTAAGCTATTGAATGATGCTGATTTAGCAATTATTGATAAACGTCGCCCTAAAGCAAACGAAGCACAAGTTATGCACCTGATTGGTGATGTGAAAGACCGCACCTGTATTATTGTGGATGACATGGTTGATACAGCCGGCACCTTATGCAAAGCCGCTGATGCACTAAAAGACTTTGGTGCCAAAAAGGTAGTGGCTTACGTTACCCACCCCGTATTATCAGGTAAAGCTCTGGAAAACATGAAAAATTCCCAGCTAGATGAAATGGTAGTTACAGATACCATACCATTAAGCGCAGAAGCCAAAGCATCCGGTCAAGTTCGCCAGTTGTCCGTAGCAAATATGTTAGCTGAAACCATTCGCCGTATTCATAGCGCCGAATCTGTTAGCTCAATGTACGACAGTCTGGACTAGTCCAGACTGGTCCGGGCTGTTTATTCCTAACGAAAGCCACTAAAAATGCGTGAAATACTGGCATTTAGCCGTCTTTCAGGGTATTATCGCGCGCCCACGTTAGTCGTGGGCAGCTTATTGATCAGGTCGCAGACAATAAGTATAAACAAATTAAACAGACCAGGAGTCTAAAATGAGTGAATCAATTGTTTTGGATGCTGAGTTGCGTACAGACTTAAGGAAAGGTGCGAGCCGCCGCTTACGTCACGACAACAAAGTACCCGCTATTATCTACGGTGGTAAAGATGACCCCGTTGCCGTTACATTGCCACATAATGTAATCTTAAAGCACATCGACGATGAAGCCTTTTACACGCATATCATTGATATTAAAGTGGGTAAAAACACCGAGCAAGCCATTGTGCGTGACGTGCAACGTCACCCATACAAGCTATTAGTGATGCACCTAGATTTTCAACGTGTTGATGCTAAAACAAAACTACATATGCATGTGCCAATTCACTTCGAAAACGAAGAGAAATGCGCAGGCGTTAAAGCAGGCGGCATCTTAAGTAAAACGATTACCGAACTTGAAGTGACCTGTTTACCAAAAGATATGCCTGAGTTCATCTCTGTTGATGTTGCAGGTTTAGCCCTAGGTGACAGCATACATCTTTCAGAATTAAGCTTCCCTAAAGGTGTAGAAAGTGTTGCCTTGAGTCACGGCGGCGATCACGACACTAGCATTGTTTCAGTACAAGCATCTAGAGCATCTAAAGAAGATGAAGAAGACGATGCAGCAGAAGCAGGCGAAGAAGGTGCAGCTGAAGAGTAATCTTCAGCCTGTTGTTGTGTTAGTCAATATGCATATATTGCACGCGCTATGACAGAGAAAGCCATCAAACTTATCGCCGGTTTAGGTAATCCTGGCGATAAGTACAGCAAAACCCGGCATAATGCCGGGTTTTGGTTTTTAGATACGCTAGCCGAAAGCCACAATGTTCGCTTCAAAAGCGACAAAAAACTCTTTGGTGAAACGGCAACCATCAGCTATAAAAACCAAGATATACGCTTACTCAAGCCAACAACATTTATGAATGCCAGCGGGCAAAGCGTATCAGCAGCAGCCAAATATTTTAAAATAGCCGTACCGAATATCCTAGTTGCACATGATGAGCTGGATATCCCGGCCGGCAGTGTGCGCCTAAAGTTTGCAGGAGGTCATGGTGGCCATAATGGCTTACGTGATATGAAAGCACTGGGCAGCAACGAATACTGGCGTTTACGCATAGGCATAGGTCACCCCGGTGATAAATCACAAGTACACGACCATGTACTTAAAAATCCTGGCAAAGCTGAGCGTGAAGCAATAGATAAAGCATTATCCTACGTTGATGATGTACTAGACAATATATTGCAAGGCGATATGGAAAAAGCCATGCATCATTTACATACCAATACATAAGAGCAGAAATAACATGGGTTTCAAATGTGGCATCGTCGGATTACCAAACGTAGGTAAATCAACCTTATTTAATGCGCTAACCAAAGCAGAAATAGCCGCTGAAAATTACCCTTTCTGCACGATTGATCCAAACGTAGGTATCGTACCGATGCCCGACCCGCGTTTAGATGCCTTAGCTGATATCGTTAAGCCAGAAAAAATCATACCCACAACCATGGAATTTGTTGATATTGCAGGCCTGGTGAAAGGTGCTTCTGAGGGTGAAGGCTTAGGAAATAAATTCTTGGGCAACATTCGTGAGACAGATGCGATTGCACACGTAGTACGTTGCTTCGAAAGCGAAGATGTTATACACGTGGCCGGAAAAGTGGACCCCATCGATGACATAGAAACGATTAATACAGAATTACTGCTATCAGACCTAGAAACCTTACAACGCAGCACCGAGCGCGCGCGTAAATTCTCAAAGTCAGGTGATAAAGCGATCAAAGATAGATTAGCCTTTCTGGAAGGCCTCTTGGCACACGTAGAAGAGAGCAAACCAGTACGCACATACGACACGCCAGATGAACATATCCAAACACTAAAAGAGTTGGGCATGATTACCGCTAAACCGGTAATGTATATTGCCAACGTAAATGACGACGGTTTTGAAAATAACCCGCTGCTCGATAAAGTAAAAGAATATGCCGCCGCAGAAGGTGCAAAAGACGTCGTGCCAGTGTGTGCAGCGATCGAAGCCGAGATAGCACTGCTTGATGATGAAGATAAACAAGAGTTTCTAGCTGACCTAGGGCAAGATGAGCCCGGTTTAAATAGAGTCATTCGTGCAGGGTATGAGTTACTTGGCCTGCAAACCTATTTTACTGCAGGTGTAAAAGAAGTACGCGCTTGGACAGTAAAAATAGGCGCAACCGCGCCACAAGGTGCAGGTGTTATTCACACAGATTTCGAAAAAGGCTTTATTCGGGCTGAAACTGTTGCCTATGACGACTACATCACTTGTAAAGGCGAAGCAGGCGCAAAAGATGCCGGAAAATGGCGTTTAGAAGGCAAAGATTACATCATGCAAGAAGGTGATGTTGTTCATTTCCGCTTTAATGTGTAGAAAAGCATAAAAAACACATATTCTGCTGGAAAAATCGCAATAAAATCGCTATTATTGCGCCCCTCGCTGCTCAGCGAGACATTGTTAAAGTATGTGGCTACGTAGCTCAGTTGGTTAGAGCACAGCATTCATAATGCTGGGGTCGGTGGTTCAAGTCCACTCGTAGCTACCAATCTTATTAAGCGTTCGCACTATTCATAAAACTTAAGCTAATAGAGCATGGTTATGGTTGTCATAAAAGTTAACTAAACAGCTTAAATGCCTTGTTGCCATTATTGGCAGGCTTAAGCTCTGTTCTTAGTGGCAAGTCAGCCGGTAATGTAATATTCCATACTAAACCGATTTTTTCTAATATTTTTAATACCCACCACCCCGGGTCCGTTTCATTATCATGTAGGCCAAGTTTGGCAGAA
The DNA here is from genome assembly GCA_020630145.1 of Gammaproteobacteria bacterium. GTDB lineage: Bacteria > Pseudomonadota > Gammaproteobacteria > HTCC5015 > HTCC5015 > JAHDBX01. The sequence continues at coordinate 4,011 of JAHDBX010000090.1, forward strand.
CCGGGAAAAGCATGGTGATTATTGTGCCAGCATTCACCCATTGTTATTAAGCCTAAATATTTAATGTTATAGCCTTGTACAGCCGCACCTTCAACATGCCAGTAAGTATCGCCATCATTATGTGCAAAGTGACCGACTAGCCAATGCCCTGTAACACAAACCGCTACACGCATACATACACCCCATACAACCCAGTCAATACCGCCAATTAAATCAAAGAGAACCATGATAGGTAATTGTTGCCACATCCACGTACGTTCCATCCAATAATAGACTTTATCTTTAGCGACACGCTCTTCTGGTAGAAAATCCGGGCCCTTATCCAGTTGAATATCACAATGAATTTGCCAGAACCAGTCTTTAAAAAATGATTCCTTATGGCCAAAATAGTTATGGCAACGTTTTTGTCGTTGCGCCCAATCGCGCATGTCATGGGTTCTCATCATACCTATAGGGCCAGCTAAGCCCACTAGTACGCCCAAATAAACTAAGACGTATTCCAGCCATAAAGGACATTCATAGCTATTATGAATTAAGCGCCTATGCATACCCAAAGAGTGCCCGCCTAATAAAGTAAAAGCACAAGTGCTTAAAAATAATAAAAGCACTTCCCAACTAAAAGTATAAAAGCCACCGATAATAGCGACTAAATACATAGTTGAAACCCACAATGATTTAAGCGGAGACCATGAGACTGTGCCATTGAAGGCATTATCATTCCCGGGTGTTGCAATAATACGGGGTACACCATTACTCATGATCTGCTCCTAATACTGTAGGCGGGAGGTAAATAGTAAATTCATTCATGGGTTCAATTAGTACACGATGTGGCTTTTGTTGTTCGTCATCATTCATTAATCCCATTCTATACTTCACTGTTTTCTCTCGCATCGACAATATTTAATTCGCCTACATTTTTTCAGATATTAACTACCCGGCAATAAGCATTGCATGCTGGGCACTCACGATCATAAACAAGTAGTATTTCCGCAGGCTTCACTCGATTGCTCCTGTCTCATAATGTTAGAAGAAACACCGCTTTGAGATGCCTCTTTACTTAACTTGTTCAGTGATGCCTTATTTGCAAAATATACTGCTGCTCCACCTAATATACCTGCAAGAAACGATGTAAAAGTATAAAACTTATCTTCGATGTGCAAACAGTATACAAGCATTGGTAATGACGCTATAAAACTACCCGTTATATATACAATTAATGTTTGTGATGTTCTGTGGTGAATGTAAATAATTAACGGTAATCCAAAAAATAAACAGTATGGGGCTGTGAAGAAAGAAATTAACATCAATAAAATGGGAGATAAATAAATAACCCTCATTTCTATTAACATTGAAACATAGAAAATTAATGTTATTACGATGAAAGTGGTAAATGATTTTTGTATTACATTCATTTTGAGTCTACTCGTTCATTAATATATTAAAGGGCGTAAAGCCTTATTGAGAACACAGCTTAAGGTTTTGCAGGTGAATAAACTTCCTAATCTATAAATGCTGAATAGAAAGTTTTTACTGCTTTTAAAATCAATGACTTAGAAAGTTCCTGAATGATAATTCAGGAATAAATTAGGGTTTTGCGAGCTTTTTCCGGTAGCTGCCTGGTGATTCGCCAGTAATGTCTTTAAAGGCAGAGTAGAAATTTGACTGCGATTGAAAGCCCGTCATAATACGAATGGCCAGAATGGATGTGTTAGGTTCATCTTTTAATAGCCTCTTGGCTTGCTCGATGCGTTGTTCCCGTATAAAACGTGAGAAACCATAGCCATATTGTGTATTAACCAGCTCTGATAACTGATGGGCTGTTATATCCATCATCCCTGCAACAGCTGCTAAGCCAAGTTTTTCATTTTGATAAACACTTTCCTGTTGCATCAACGCTTTTAGTTGTATTTTTTTAGCTTCTATATCAATACCGCTGAGCTTGGACTTGGCATAGGCCAATTCTGCAATTTGCTGAATATCGCTGAGCATTTCCGGAAAAATCACAATAGCTGTTACCACTAGCAACATAGCAATACCGCTAGCGTTACCATAGGTCATATAAAAAATAGTAGGGTTAATATAAGGTATAGAAAAACCTAAGCCAAGCGCAATAAGAGCAATCAATGCAAATAAACCAAAGAAAAACATTTCAAATTTAAAACGCTGATGCTGGTTGCGTAACTGAAACACCAAATGCGCAAACCAGAATGTGTAGCCAGTACCTATTAAGAAAGCAAATGGTGGGACCATGCTGGCAGCTAAAAAGCTACCTATCAGTACGGGTAATAAATGGCAAAGCTGTAATAAAGAAGGCTTAAGGCTGGGAAACAATACAAAACGGCTAAAATAATAAAAACAGGGGGGCACTAGCAATAGTAGCGTTAAATAAAAACGACTATTGAGAGCATCAAAGCCTTCACTTAAATACAGATAATGGCACCATTGTAGGCTTGCTAAACCAACTAATAAAGCTGCACAAGAAAGCTTTGAGTAAAGGTTTTTTTGTAAGTCCGGTAAAAAGAACCAGTAGGCAAATAGCAGGGCGGCAGCACTAAAAATAGTAAAACCAGCCAGTAATATAGTAAAGTGAGATAACATAGCTTAATTCTATATGATTCTATTTAATTATTGGGTGAAAACTTGAAGCTGCTCATTTACAGTGATCTGCATATTGAATTTGAAGACTTTACCTTAACAAGTATTGATTATGATGTTGTTATATTAGCAGGTGATATACATATCAAGAATAAAGGACTGGAATGGGCGATAGAAAATTTCCCCGATAAGCCAGTTGTTTATGTATTAGGTAATCACCCTTCCACTATTTTTACCAACCAATAACCTTGCACTTTATATAGTTGAGAAT
>JAHDBX010000091.1 GCA_020630145.1 Gammaproteobacteria bacterium
TTGCTAGTTTTTCTTTGAAAAAAAGAAATGCTTGGTATCAGGTACTAAAGGGAAGGGGTTTGACTGCAAGCCAAAAAACTTCAAATAAGCGGTATGATTGGTCATCCATGATCCAGGTACTGACATGATATTTAATACACCTATCCCTTTTTATAAAACCATATTGCGTGATAAGTTTCTGAGTTTTTTGCTTCAAATGCTAACCAGTGACCAGAAGCAAGATTTGATTGGCCATCAATCATTTTGTCCAGACTATCAACCAGGGCTTTATCAAGACCATAGATATGAAGCGCATCTTGTTGAGCCAACAAGAAAACTTTACTCTCTTGGCCATTAGTCAACTTGACTTTATGCATAAATTGAGGATTTTTGTCTGCTAAATCACGGTTATATATTATTGTAGATAATTGCCTCATATATTTAACTGGGCTTTTTTTATCCAGTTGTGGCAGAGGAATACCGCTATGCTGGTAATCAAGCATCATGTGCTTCCATTTCAACATAAAATTCATATAGAAATCATTGTTTTCGCTTTTAACAAGTAACATTGAACCAATGTAAACAGTAACAAATAAAAACAAGCCATAAAACACAAATGAATAGTTACTTTCTTTATAACGTAAACTATCCATAGTTGCTTCCTTTAATGATGTTAAGCAACTCTTGAATACGTGACTGCAATGGGTAAACTCTCTTCAAAGATTGTAAGCGCTTATATGCTTGTGAAAACCGTGCTTCTTCAATATCAATTAATACCATATTAATATTGGCATAATAATCATTACTATCGACCAACAGCAACTGTTCTAATACTGGCCTCGCATTCACAAAGTCTTTATCTACAATATGTTGGTAAGCTTGCATTTGTAGGTCATAATAATCAGACTCCTGCTTAGATTTTTCAGCGACAATATTACCTTCTTCAACGTTATCAACTAAAGTATCATTACTTAACTCATAAACACCATCATCTTGGTTATCCATAAATTCATCGTCACTTACACTATTAGCAGCAGGAGGATTGTCAATGATGTAGGTGTTTGATTCCACTATATCACCACGAATCGCATCTATATTCTGTTTTATTTTTGTGAGCTTACCAGACGCTTCTTCTGGTTCGGCATTAAAATTTTCACTTATTTCATCCAATGCAATACCAATAGCGCTATCTTCCATGCTAGATATATCTGCATTAACAAAGTCAACATCTATATCACCTAAATCCAACAAAGCTATATCACCTATACTGTCATCTTCATTAGTATATGACGTATTATCAGCAAAACCTTCTGCCATTGTATGAGGCTGCCTATATAATTCACTATAAATGATATAAGCAAGCGAGAGCATTCCCCCTATTGCCAAAACAAAGAACACGCCATTATGTAAACTAAATGTAAACTTATTAACTTTGTACAAATCATTTTTTTTATTTATGTGACTATTGCTATTTTGGTTATCACCATCCGAAAAATAACTTTCTACATTTTGTAATGCTTCATGTATAACACTCATACAATAGTTACCTTCATCACAATAACAAACTCACGTACGATTTCTTGATATTTTTCATTTTTAAAAAACCAACCTAAAATAGGTAAGTTTGAAAGCACAGGCACACCACTACTAACACTCTCTTTACGCCTGTCAATTAAGCCGCCTAAAATAACAGTATCACCATCTTTTAGCTTTATTGTCGTGCTCATTTCTTTCAAGTCGACCTTAGGCAAACTTACTGATGAATTCTGTACGGAAATTAAATTTAAGGAGTCATCATCAACATCACTTTTAATGGGATGAATAGAAAGCGATACACTATCATCTGAAATAAATGGAATAACGCCTAGCAATAAACCATCAAATACTTGATCGGTTTCTATTGTTGCAGTTTGAGTATCTGCTTCTGAATCCGTGCTGGTTTCTGTTTTACTAATATAGGTATTACTTCTTCCTACACTAATCATTGATGGCTGTGCATGCCGTGCGCGTATATGCGGATTAGAGACGACTTTAATTTCACCAAAGTTATTCAGCATATTTACAGCACCCAACCAATCGCCATCACTGAACACCAAACCAAAACCTGGCTGGCTAGTATCTGTAGGTAAATTGAATCCACTATCTAAATTTAAAACGCCATCTGCAGCAACACTAACGCTACCACCTAAACTTGATACAACATTATTTTTTAGCAAAGCCCAATCTATACCGTATTGATAACCATCATCTAATTGTATTTCGAGTATTCTCGCTTCAATTAATATTTGCTGCGACATCATTTTCTTTAAATTGTCCAGCATATAACCAATATTCTTAACAACAGATGGTTTATCTTTAATATAGAGAGAACCACTAATACGATTCAAAGCATAATGACCACTAGCGGACTTCATTTTATCAACGACTTTTACAAGTGAATCATAAGGGTTTCCTTCTGAAGCACCTTTACCTTTAATAGTAAACTGCCCTGTAAGACCACCACTCTCACCACCTGACCCTGATGAACCAACATTGCCACCCAACACATCACCCCCCATATCGAAACTTGCTTCGGTATTGGTTTCTATAAAGTCCAATGTGAATATTTGTTCCTGCAAAGGGTTAATACGCATCAAGTTGCCTTGCACTTCACCATGCAAATCTGTCATAGCCATAATTTCTTTAAATACTAAGCCTGCCCTAATATTTGAAAAATTAACTGTTATTTTTTCATCTGAGTTGGAAATATCGGGGTGCAATAGCAAATTAGTATTCGTCTCAACCGCTAAAGCTTTAAGCAACATAGAAATATTGCCTTCATCCACAGCCAAGGAGCGTATAATAATTTTATCTAATGGGTTGAAAACGGGCGCTTCAGGCGACAAATCAGCCTTTTTTCTTTTAGATAAGTTAATATTTACATCTCTTTCTTCTCGGTATTTTTTGAGAAAATTAGACTCTTTAGAAACAATATCTCTAACTTTTTCATATGCATCTACATTACTGGTAGATTCTTTTGTCTTTATAGCGCATGAACTAATAAATATTAATACGCTAAAATACAATAGTCCTTTACTTGCCCTATCTAGCTGATAATGCAAACGATTCATTATAATTTCCTTTTTTTTCCAACAATCCATTCGTTACTTGATACCACTTTTCTTTTCCAAACTGTTCAATAAGTACACGCTTCTTCTGAATACTCTTAACAAGAACACTTTTTTCTAAATAATCACCTTCGCGATAGAATTTATTATCACTGTATAATTTACTTTGCTCAGTTGTCTTTTTGCTTCCACTGACAAAACTTTTCTTTTCAACCGGGGCATAGCCTAATACACTTAAATTAGTAGATTTATAGGCTGTTGAGTCCGTAGTTTTTTCTATAAAAATATTTTCTGCAATAGACTTTAATTGCTTTTCAGGAATAGTAATTACATATGGTGTGGCACTAATATTTTTAGAAGATAAACTAAGATTTGACAATACTTCATTTTGACTTTGCAGATATAACCATGTAATTGACAATAGAAGTACTGAAATCAACATACTTGAAAAATATAAATTGTAGTGCTTTGTTTTCATACTATTTATGTTCCAAGACAAAACTAAAGTCAGACTGATTAATATTCGTAGTGAATAACTCTTCAGTCACGGTATAACCATCACTATTTAGTGATGCGATCATTTTTTTATAGCTTTGATAAGCGTCATCAAAACTGGATACAATATTTCCATTTACCTTAATACTACTTATCGACTGATTCTGACTAAAATTGAGCTTATTTATTGTCACATATTCAGAAGCTGCTGTAGCCAAGTCAGCAAAAACATCAGATATCTGCTTTTCTTGTACGGTATTACGTAATTGCTGGTAAAAACCAATATTTTGAGCCAAATCATCGGGAATATTGACTACTGGTAATTTAAATTGCTTAATCGCAGAATTTTTGTTATTAGTTGATTCATTTAACGACTTTATTTCTAATTTTGCATATGCTGAAAAAGCAAACAGACTCAAGGCAATAAAAACAACTGAAAAATTAATAGCGGAAGAATTTTTTTGAAAAAAGAATGCCGCCTTATCAAGGAAACTTCCCATCAAAGGAGACAAATCTAAGGACTTCATTAATAAATGTAAGTTGTGCTTTTTACCAGCAGAAACCTTAGGAATGGTTAAGTCAATAGATAGTGATGATAATTTATTCGTTATAACATTAACAATTTCTTGTTCAATACCACCATGATAAAGATAAGCTGATTTTATTGAATCTGACAATTCAACCTGTATTTTTTTAACTTCATTGCCAATTACATCCCAAATTGACGTTATAGATTCCCTATCATATTCAAAAGCGTTAAATTTTCCAGCAAAATAAACTTGTTTCGCTGAGGCGATTAATACCTCATAAGATTTATAATGTGTAAACACCAGCACTGTAGGCTCAGAAAAATTATATTTTTTTATTGTTGCCCAAAGTGCATCATGTATACTTGATAGAACAATACCATTATCATTACTAGCCACTAAATTCCTATAATGCTCCAGTACGTGGGCCGGTATAGGTGTGCAATATAATTTTGTTAAATCACTCACTTTTTGTTTTTTATGCACATGCAAGTCAATAGAATCATCAAACTCGCCTGAGTCATTAATTTTCTTCTTTGCTAATAACTCTGCATATTTGGGCTGTGATTCTATATAGATTACACGTGCAAAAGCTTGATTATTAAAATCTGTTAATATCTTTTTTGCACCATCAATATCATCCAAATTAGCAATTGGATGTAAGCTTTGATCTTTATCAATAAACAGTTTTCCATCAAATTCATAGACGTATTCTTCGGCAAACAATATTTTTTTTATGTAAGACAGCACTATTTTCTCACCAAATAACGGCCTTGCAAATTTAGGTGTGCATCAATATTTTGGCCTTGCTCCAGATTAGCTTTATCTGGCAAAGTAATTTCTAATTGTTCAGGTATAAAGAAATAATCTTTACCATGTTGGGTTTGATCTAAGGTGTAATTGAGCTCTGGAAAACGTAAACCCTTATCCAGATTAACTTTGTAGTCAGTCCACTTTTCTGGTGTATAGTTAAGCAGAACAATTGCATTATTTACTTTATTGGCAAGAAGTGCATAGTTATTAATTCTTTCTAACTGTGCTTTCTTCGCCAATAATGCAGAATAATGTGTTTGAATTTTATTATTATTACTTTTAGCTAACCTATATTCATTATAAGTTCGAAAGAACATCAACAATGATGCTGCTAAAAATGCGACAACAAAAAAATTTACTATAAATGTCTTAATTGTTTTTTGCACAGCCATATGCCAATTGTTAGTTAAAAGTCCATTATCCAGCGTGCATTATTTGTTGGTAGTGTGCCTGATGCTGGGTTTACTGACCAATCTGCACTACCATTATTACGAATAAAGAAACCGGCGGTACCATCAGCAACACCATCTATATTTACATCAATTGAGCGAGATAACTCATCTGTCATTGTTCGAATACGCATATAGTTATAACCTGAACCACCACCTTGATAACCAAAACCAATTCTCATAACACGTGTTACACCACGGCTATCGGCATAACGGTATTCCCATGGGTTTACTCCAGCTTGCGCAGTAGGAGGATTGATACCAACATCAGCTATACCTAAATAAGCCGAGGTACTGGCAGAATTAACTAATGTTGCAGTACCATTTGCTGAGTCAGCACGGCCATTATTATCTTTATCACCTAAAATTCGCCCCGTTCTTTCATTGAATGTCATATAAGCAATACGCCATTCATTTAAAAAGGTACTATAGATACGCTTGTTTTCAGCGCTACGAATTAAATCTCTACCTTTAGTTACTGAGCCAACAATAATACCGATAATGATCAAAACAATTGCTAATTCAACTAAGGTAAAACCCTTTTGAGGGTATGCATTTAAGCGCAACATAATAAACTCCAAATTTTTCCATTTAACTGTCATGAACTTAACGACTTAGATGTTTTTAGCTTTAAGGGAATACTAGCTGCCAAGGTTTATTTCCTGCTTGTACAGCTATATTTATGGATTAAATAATTAAGATCAGTCTGCCAAAAAAACAGCGTCACAAATATGCTTATGTAAATTACTTGTTATTTACTAATCAAATATAAGTAATGGTCGTTATTAGAAGTATGAAAATACTCTTGAGCATGATAGTTTTACTATTTCTTTTGCCCTTAGATACACAAGCAAAAGATTTGAAAGATGAATACGCTGTATTTGGCGTAGGCGGAAAAACCTGCAAAAGCTTTAGTCGTGCTATCGAATTAGGCGGCAGGCCCTACAAAGAATATGAATCTTGGTTATTTGGCTACTTTTCAGCGTATAACCAATACACCCCTAATACTTATAATATATTAGGCGCACGCCGCATGGATCAAATCATTACTTGGCTAGAAACACAATGCAAACAGTATCCAAATCAGTTCTTTGTAACCGCTGCCGCTATACTATTAAGAAATATGTATGAAACAAGAAGAAATTTTTCGCCTAAATGAAAGTGAAAACGTTCCCCTTAACTTAAATTAACAGATTATATTTACTACTAGGGTAAGTTTTTGTTAAGCTGCAAATGCATATTAAAAAAGCCTAAACAATGACACCACAACAAATAACACTGATTATTTTATTGCTTGCCGCTTTTGCACTATTTATCAATGGTAAGCTTCCACCTGACCTTGTTGCTATGTTAACGCTAATGGCTGGTGTGTTATTTAATGTCATTTCGCCGAATGATGCATTCCTAGGCTTTGCTAACCCCGCCGTCATTACTGTCGCTGCAATACTAGTATTAACAAAAGCCTTACAAG